>CAMYSW010000393.1:0-2980 GCA_947297425.1 uncultured Porphyromonadaceae bacterium | reverse complement strand
GGATAGCCGAGGGAAAATGTCAAAATGTCGATAATGTCAAAGTGTCAAAAGGTAAGAAGCGAAAGCCGGTAAAAGCAAAACTGAACACCGACATCCGCAAAATACTTGACAACCACGGCAAACCGTTGAGCGAGGAGAACTGTCAACGCATACAGACTCTCATTGATGTTCTCAAGACAAAGTTTGGCATAGACATCAGTTTCCAGAAGGACAAGGGCGGCAGGGTGAGAGGCTACAGTATAATCGACCATGCCGAAAAGATTGCCTTCGACGGCAGTAAGGTGATGAAACTGTCGGAGCTGATAGACTTCGTCATCAAGCCACAAAGGAAACCATCACCGCTTGACGTGTACCGCGACCTGTTCACTGTCAAGGTGGGCAAAGACAGCAGAGGGAACTATATGCTCATCAATGTCAAAGACGGTCCGACGTACCGCAAGCCAATCTCACCGAGGCAGTACGCATGGTATAACGGCGTAAAGGATGACGAGCGCGAAGATGTAGGCCTGACAATAGCGGCCACGATGTTCTCCAAGGAGATACTGACCGAATATCTTATGCGCTATCCGATACACAACCATCAAGAGAGAATAAAAGGCATGGCCGTTGTCAAACATAGAAACGGCAACTATTGCCTCCGCGCTATCTTGACTGACGGCTATATGCCTTTGATCGAATTAACTTCGGAGGAGGAAGCCAAGTTCCGCTCTCTACATGCCGATGAACAAGCAAGACAAGACTTCCTGATGTCAATAGCCATGCTGCATCTTACTCGAAAGGATGCCGAGGCGGTTAAAGAGAGGATAAAGCAGAATACCCAGTCCAAAGCCGGAGTCCGTATTCTCCCTTCCCGTCCACAGGACTACTCCCCGGAAATCTCGCAAGTGTTCACATTCAATCTTGCCAACGCACTATCTTCCCTCAATGTCAGTTCCGGCTCATCCGGCTACAAGCGCGAGTACGAAGTCGGCAACCGTTCCCGCTACGATGACATCGACGACCGTCAGTCCGGCACCCGACTTACAATGTAAGAATGAAGTAGTGACTATCTCAGCGCACCACGACGATAGTCACTATTATTTTGCAGAGAATTTAATGTAGAATTTAATTGGGTTTAGAATTAAACGCTACTTTTTAATACAGTTTAATCAAGCCGATTTATCGTGGTTTATAGCGATTTAGATAGTGACTATTATAGTGACTACGGGCGATAGTGACTAAAAGAAAAATCGCCAACTCTGTAAGAATTAGCGATTTAACTTTTACTTGCGTGGTGCCACCAGGAATCGAACCGGGGACACAAGGATTTTCAGTCCTTTGCTCTACCAACTGAGCTATGGCACCTTTCTCGTTTTCGGGTGCAAAGATAAGTATATTTTTTAATACCGCAATAACTTTGAAATAAATTTTCGCCAAATAATCACGGATCTTTCATTTAGGATTTCGTTGCTCATTCAAAAATGTTGTTATTTTATAGGGAGTGCTTCCTAGGGTGGTTAGAGTGCTTTTTGCTTCCACTGTTCATAATTCATGGAGTGATTTGATGGTTGGATAATATGCTTCCGATGATATCCATTTCTTTGATTTTCAATAGAATAATCAGTCTAATAAATAGGTCGAATGGTAGATTTTTCGTAACTTTATAGTTGCAAATCAAATAGTTATGAATCAAATCAAGCCACTCGACCAAGTGCTTTCGATTGTAGTGGACGCGCACAGTCATATCACAAAAGTAGTAAATAAATTCGGTTCACCAGACAGTATTTTGTACAAACTGAAGGAATTTTCCTCATCCGTTCCGGATTTTAGAAGATCAGACAAAGGAAATATTCGTCACAGACTCGATGCCAGCATCATGCTGATGATACTTGCCCGCACCTCAAAGTGTGTGTGCCGAACCGAGATAATAGAATTCGGCAGGCACAATCTTAATAAATTCCGCAAATTGGGCATATTGAAGAATGGTGTCCCATCCGAGGCGGCTCTCTGCCGCGTAGAGCACGGTATAGATGATTCGGCACTTGTGCCGACAGGATGCAGGAGTTTGCGAAGTTTTTCCACCGAAGCCCCGGCATCACATTGGCTACCGAAGTCTGCAGAGAGAAAAGCAATGAGATAAAGGCCGGACCGCAATCTTGACTCCATACAGAGAAGAGTCCATTCGGTGTTCTCAATGTGTAAAGGCCTCCGTAAAAAGCGGTCTGCCAAAAGAAAGGCATGACTGAACTGATGAGATATGTATCAATGAGCTTTATCCGACTTTTGAGTTTCCTACACCAAAAATAATGAAAAATTAGATTTGGATAAAAGAATAACTTTCTGACTTTTATACACAATCGTCATACATGAAAAACCGGTTATGGATTTGTCTTTGGTTTCTTTTCGATTTTGTGTTGGAATTCTTTTGTCGAAACACAAGGGGCGCTATCTGTGTACACATTTCATCTTTCTGTTCGTAGCTATTCCGTATCAGAACATTATTGCTTATTAGGGTTGGACATTCTCGCCCGAAATCACGTACCTGCTTCGTTTCATTCCTTTGCTGAGAGGCGGATATGCGCTTGCCATTGTGGAGGATGGCTCACTTACAACCGGGCTTCGAGCCTGTTGGTGTCTTATCTGACTATGTTGGTGGCGACGGTTTATTTTTCTAGCCCTGCTTTTTTGTGCTTGAGCATAAAGTGAACCCGTTGGTTAATGGGTATGGGGACGCTTTGTGGTGGGCTTTTATGGACGTGACTACTGTCGGGACAAATATTGTCGCCGTGACGACTACCGGAAGAGTACTTTCCGTATTGTTGGCAGCTCTGGGTATGATGATGTTTCCGATTTTTACAGTCTGTATTACGAACCTGATTCAGCAATCCAACAAGCGGAAGCAATATAACGAAGCAGAAGCACGGCAGAAAAAAGCGAGTGTGCATTCTTTATTATTGCTGTCCGGTAAAACTTTGACATGATAGGAAATGGACTATTTTTA
>CAMYSW010000392.1:0-2985 GCA_947297425.1 uncultured Porphyromonadaceae bacterium | reverse complement strand
GCGTTCCATCCTGACCGCCCGACGTGCGTAATCCTGAGTCCAGCCTGTGGCTCCATACTCGCGAACAAGATAATTTGCCACCATCGGGTTACAATCTACAGGGGTATATGACGCATCTACCGAGCGTGCCGCTTTTGCACGCACTTCATTGATCAGCTTACGTGCCTGGTCAAGATCTTTGTTCTGTTCAATCAAAGCCTCCGCTTTCATCAGCAATACATCTGCGTAACGGATGAGGAGCATATTGAGTGAAGAAGCACCCCATGGCACTATACCGGGTTTAACATAAGGTGATTCAGGTGCAGGATAAGGTTTCTTACCGGAATATTGCCCGTAAAGTTCAAGATTTCGACACCATTTTTCATTATACATATGTCCGCGCCACGGCATCCCTATGCGTCCCAAAGTGAAATCAAGACGAGGGTCTATATTTCCGTCATAGTCTGCGGCATCTATATTCTCAGAGTTGAAAGTGCCGTCGAGATAAGGAAGACCGTTGGCATCAGTGCGGAATGCATTTACAAGGTTCTGGGAAGCAAGATAGAAGTCGTCGCCGTTGCCATAGAGATTACCTTCCGACCATGTGCAATTAAGACAGTTATTGAAGTTGAATTGGTCTGGAGAATTGGCAGAAGAGAACTGCACGGCAAGAACAGATTCATACTGATTATTAAACTCTGGCTTCGACATGTCTAAGAAATTGGGATAAAGCTGGTACTGACCGCTCGATATCACATATCCGGCATATTTTTCCGCCTCTTCATAGTCATGAGTAAACAGATCCACACGTGCAAGCAATGCTGCGGCAACATACCTGTTGAAACGCCCCGGCTCTTCCTGAACGTCCGGAAGAATCTCATAGCAATCACGAAGATCCGCTTTTATAAAATCCGCGATCTGCTCCCGGCTGTATTGATCGGCACGACATTCACTGGGGTTAACCACATTCTCGTCAAAATATGGGAACTTGCGGAAAAGACGTAACATATCGAAATAATAATATGCACGTAAAGTTTTCATCTCGGCAACATACGAGCGGCGGTTTGCATCCGAAAGGTTTCCCGCCCCTACAAGAGCTCTGATAGCCGTATTGCAACGCGCCACAGAGAAATAGTTATTGCGCCACTTAAAATTGATCACATCATTGTCGCTCTGAACGTTGCCCACCTCAAGCTGGTGCATATAGCCTTCCATCGTCACTCCGTCACCTCCCTTAAGGGCGTCATCCGAACGGAGGTCTATAACCCAGTTATTGATAGGACCGGCAAACGACTCGTTATTGCCGAAATAATGGCAGAGGAGAGTGGCATACGCAGAGGTCATGAGGTCAATTGCCTCTTCATCCCCGATCTGTTCGGAAGTGAAAGCTCCCTGAGGTTTGGTATCCAACAAAGAGTCACACGAAGAAGATGCAAATCCCAAAACTGCAACCGCACCTACGCAGACCACGTTTTTTATAATATCTTTTAAAGTTTTCATTGTTGTAGTATTTTGCTTCTTAGAACTGAAGGTTAACACCCATTGTAAATGTGCGAGGACGCGGATAAGCGCCATTGTCTATACGGGCACCATATTCACCCGGAAGAAGTTCGGGATCAAGACCTTTGTATTTGGTTATTGTGAAAAGGTTCTCGACCTGGAAATAAACATCGAAGTTGGTACACCTGAATTTCTCAATAACCCGTTTGGGCAATGAATATGAAAGTTTAAGATACTTCATCTTCATATATGAGCCGTTTTCAACATAATAGCTTGAGAAACGCGCTTCGTTATTGTCATCGGTGAGTGAAAGCGCCGGAATATCAGATCCGGAATTATCAGGAGTCCATGCATTCAGTATGTCTGAAGCACGATTGGTTGCAAGGTTTCCATAACTCATCGAATATAGCTGACGTTTCATATGGTTAATTACATCGAAACCGAAATCTCCGGCAAAGAACATATCGAGAGTGAAAGCTTTATATTTCAATGCGAGATTAAGACCCAACGACAAATCCGGATTAGGATCACCTATAATGCATCGGTCATTATCATCTATCACTCCATTGCCGTCAAGATCACGATAGATAAGTCGTCCAGGGGCAGCACCTGTCTGCTGGGCATGATTAGCAACTTCTGTCATGTTCTGGAAAATTCCGTCACATACATAGCCATAATACACACCCATAGGCTGACCGGGAATAAGGCGTGTGTCTCCGCCAATGAATTTCTGACGTGAGTTGAGTTCAAGGAGCTTGTTCTTATACTGGGATATGTTCAAAGAGCCATTCCATGAAAAATCTCCATATTGCGGACTGTTATATGCTACAGACACCTCCCATCCGGTATTCTTCATTGAACCGGTATTAAGCCATATCGAAGCATTCTCTCCCGCCACATCAAGTGCCGGAGGAATGGTGAGCATATCCCTTGTTTTCTTAAGATACCAGTCGGCGCTCACATTGACAGCGCCCTGAAGGAACTGAAGGTCGATACCGATATTATTCTGCACTGTCGTTTCCCACTTCAGGTCCGGGTTACCGGAAGCTGCAAGCGTTATGCCTGAAGTAGTATTCGAATTGGTTCCGGAAATATCATATGCACCATTTCCGGTATTGAAAATATAAGTAGAATAAGCTGGATATAATGACGGAATATTCGCGTTACCGTTCTGTCCCCAAGAATAACGGACCTTAATATCCGTCAACACGTCATTCTGAGGGAAGAAACCTTCCTGCGTAGGACGCCACGCAAGTGAGAATGCAGGGAACACTCCGGCACGATGCCCTTTTGCAAAACGTGAGTTCTCATCGCGACGGATAGTGAACGAAGCCAGGTAACGATCTTTATAATTATAGTCGATTTTGCCGAAAAGAGAGAAAACGCTCCATTGTGTCTTACCGCCTCCGGATTTCTGCACTCCGGTTCCGGCGCCCACCTGCATATAGTCTGCGTCTTCAAATGCATAGCCTTCCCTTGATCCGCTTAAATCTTTAAATGTATAAC
>CAMYSW010000391.1:0-2992 GCA_947297425.1 uncultured Porphyromonadaceae bacterium | reverse complement strand
GTCCTGCATACCGGCGATATGCTGTATCTGACCGGAGATGCCGCAAGCGATGTAAAGTTTCGGGCGTACGGTGACACCGGTCTGTCCGATCTGACGGTCATGGTCAACCCATCCGGCATCTACAGCCGCACGGCTTGCACCCACTTCTCCGCCGAGCACGTCGGCAAGCTTGGTGAGAAGATCGAAATTCTCTTTGCTACCTACGCCATAACCTCCGGCAACCACTACTGGGGCACCCTTGAGATTGACTTTAGATTTTTCTATATGACGGTCTATAACCTCCACCACGTAATCCTCGGGAGATGTGTAATCGTTCACGTCAAGGTTAATCACCTCTCCAACATAGTTGGAATCCTTTACCTCTTTCTTCATGACACCCTCGCGGACAGTTGCCATCTGCGGACGGCAATCCGGGTTTACGATAGTAGCCACGATATTGCCACCGAAAGCAGGACGGATTTGAAGGAGAAGATCCTTATATTCAGTGCCGGTCTTCGCATCCTTGTGATCACCGATCTCAAGCGCTGTGCAGTCCGCGGTCAGACCGCTGTGAAGAGCCGAAGAGACACGGGGACCGAGGTCACGCCCTATTGCCGTAGCACCCATAAAGGCGATACGAGGCTCAATCTCCTTGAATAAGTTTATAAGGATCGAGCTGTGAGGAAGCGATGTATAAGGATAAAGACGATGATCCTCCACTTTATATATGCGGTCAACGCCATAAGGGAAGATCTGTTTCTCGATATCTTTCAGTTTGTCACCTGCCACTACCGCCTCAAGCTTGATACCGAGTTTGTCGGCAAGCGTGCGGCCTTTGGTGAGGAGTTCAAGGCTGACATCAGCAACCTTACCATCCTCATATTCGCAATATACGATCAAATTGTTCTTGTCTGTTGCCATAATGTTTAGCCGATAGTGTGGTTAGCGATTAATTCTTTGATGAGGCCTTCAAGGTCCTCGTCATTGTTCTCAATGCGACGTGCATCCTTAGCGGTGAAAACAACGTTCTCTATACCTTTCACCTTTGTTGGAGAACCGGCAAGACCGCACTGTGCGAGATCAGCCTCGACAGTAGCTGCTGTCCATTCCCCTATCTCAAGATAAGGACGCGCTGCAACGAACGCCTTCTTCTCTTCATCATTTGCTATTTCAGAAGGCACTGCGGCATATTTATACTTCTGAACATTGCGTGCGTTGCGAGGGCGGCATTCATCGGCAGAGCCGTTAACGGTGATAACCACCGGTACCGGAGCTTTTACTGTTTCCACACCACCTTCGAGGCGACGTTTCACGACAACCTTGCCATCCTTGACTTCAACAATCTCCTCGGCATATGTAACCTGAGGAAGTTTCAACTTCTCTGCAATCTGGGGACCCACCTGCGCCGTGTCTCCGTCAATTGCCTGGCGACCGCCTATGATCAGGTCATATTTACCGATCTTGCGGACGGCTGCATTCAGAGCATAGGAAGTAGCAAGCGTGTCGGCACCGGCAAAAGCGCGGTCTGAAAGCACGATACCACGGTCTGCACCGCGATAAAGACCTTCACGCACGATCTCGGCGGCACGCGCCGGACCCATAGTGAGCAAAGTCACTGTTGTGCCGGGATACATCTCTTTCAACTTAAGTGCCTGCTCAAGGGCGTTGAGATCCTCAGGATTGAAGATCGCCGGAAGTGCCGCACGGTTGATGGTGCCGTCTTCCTTCATCGCATCCTTGCCGACATTGCGGGTGTCTGGCACCTGCTTAGCCAATACAATGATGTTCAAACTCATAATTTGATATATCTTTAGTTTGTTGATTATCGTTGTTTTATAAGCGTATTATCTGACCTTGCGAGACTGGCATTTCTCAATAAATCAGCTCACTTATATCCACATTTCGCCACAAAGTTAATAAAAAATTCTTAAAAATGCTCACTTTTCTTCCTCATGTGCACGCGAACCTACGTATCCCGTTTTGTCATTTTCAAATAATTTCATTAATTTTGCCAATAAGTCAACCTTTGCTGAATATGAAATATCTTAAATATATCTTCATTGCAACAACCTGCATTTCAGTATGCATAAACGCTACGGCACAGTCTGTGGAAGAATCGCTTGCCGAGGGCAGGGAGGCTTTCATGAACTATGATTTCGAGGGAGCGGCACGCCACTATGCCGCAGCACGTAAGAAAGCCCGAAAAAAGATCCCGCCTCAACTCGAAGAGCAAGAAAGGGAACTCATGAAAGCCGAGAACTTCCTTGAAAGGGTTGAGCAGTTAGTGATTCTTGACAGCATCACCGTGCCTAAAACGGATTTCTTCAATGCCTACAAACTTCCATTCTCGGCAGGTTCTCTCGGCAATGCATCTGCTATACCGTTTGAGCAGGCAGATGCCGACTATGTATTCACTAATGAAGGAAACGATTTCAAGATGTGGGCACAGCCGGACACTGCCGGGACATACAGGATAGTTGAATCAATCAGGTTGACCGACGGATCATGGCATGAACCCTCGACAGCACCTGATATATTAAACAATGGCGGGAATGCAATATTCCCTTTCATGATGTCGGATGGCGTAACACTCTATTTTGCATCCGACAATGAAGAGTCTCTCGGAGGATACGATATATTCGTGGCGACTCGTGATGCCGCTGACGGAGAGTATCTACAGCCTCAAAACATGGGCATGCCTTATAACTCGCCTTATGACGATTATCTTCTCGCCATTGACGAACTCAATGGTGTCGGCTGGTGGGCGACAGACCGGAATCAACTGGGCGAAGACATAACCATCTATGTTTTCAAGGTCAATGACCTGCGCAAAAATTATAATGGTGAAGATACGGAAAATATTCCGGACCTTGCCTTCATTCGCGATTATAAAGCCACATGGGGGGAGGAAGATTATACACCTCTCCTTGAAGAGATCCGGGCTATAACTCCCGGACAGGTTAAAAAGCAAGTTGATTTCATTTTCCCGATGCGGGGGAGCGTAACCTACACC
>CAMYSW010000390.1:0-3005 GCA_947297425.1 uncultured Porphyromonadaceae bacterium | reverse complement strand
GTCGAGTACCTTGATTTTCTCCGTTTCCTCGGTGGTGTAGCAGAGGTATTCCTCCGGCGACACCTCCGTGGCATAGACAGCTGATTGTGTTCCACCGAGTCCGATCCACACCTCTTTATAGAGGCGGTTGGGGTTGTTAGCCATGTTGATGGAGAGGATTTGCGCTTTCTCCTTGTCGGTCAGACCTAAAAGCTCCTGTATCTGGTCAAAGCGGTTCATATACTTTCGCTGGTCAAGAAGTATCTTGCAGTCGGAGTTGTTGATGATGGTTTCCTTGACAATCGGCGACGAGATTATATCATCGACTTCTTGCGTTACCACCACCGCCTCGCCGAAATACTTTCGGACGGTCTTGAACATATAGCGGAGATATTCAGCCATATTAGCGGTTGATAGAGCCTTCCACGCTTCCTCACAGATTAGCATCTTGCGGACACCTTTCAGTCGGCGCATCTTATTGATGAAAGCCTCCATGATGATGATTGTCACCACTGGGAATAATTCTTTGTTATCCTTCACGGCATCAATTTCAAAGACGACAAACCGCTTGTTGAGCAGGTCGATATTCTCCTTTGAGTTGAGCAGGAAGTCAAATCGGCCGCCGTGGTAATACTGGCGTAGCGTGGTCAGGAAATTGTCTATGTCGAAGTCCTGTTTGTAGATGGGGATAGGACGGTTTGCCATTTCTGAGCGGTAATCGTCGCGCATAAACTCATAGAATGAATTGAAGCACGGAACAATGTCTTTATCCCGGCTCATCTTGTCAAGGAACATCGACAATGCCGAACCCAACTCGCCGCTTTCGGTCTTTGTGACGCGGTCGTCCTCCGACTTCCACAGTGTCAGCAGCAGAGTCTTGATTGAATCCTTCTTTTCCACATCAAACACTCCGTCATCGGTGTAAAACGGATTGAAAGATATAGGGTTATCCTCCGTATATGTGAAGTATATCCCATCTTCGCCGTGCGTGCGGTTGTGGATCAGGTTGCACAGACCTTCGTAGGAATTACCGGTGTCAATCAGCAGCACATGGGTATTTTGCTCATAATACTGCCTGACCAAGTGGTTAGTGAAGAAAGACTTTCCGCTACCTGACGGGCCAAGTATGAACTTGTTACGGTTGGTGGTTATACCACGTTTCATCGGCTCATCGGAAATGTCCAAGTGGATAGGTTTACCCGTAAGACGATCAACCATTTTGATACCAAAAGGTGACAGGCTACTGCGGTAGTTTGTTTCGGCAGTGAAGAAGCAGACCGCAGGCTCTATGAAGGTGTAGAAACTTTCCTCGGCAGGAAAATCCGCCTCATTGCCGGGCATTGCCGCCCAGAACAGTGTCGGGCAGTCGATGGTGTTGTGCCTCGGCATACATCCCATAGTGGCCAACTGACCTCCGACATCATTCTTGATCCGGCGCAGTTCCTCCACATCATCGCTCCAAGCCATGATATTGCAATGGCAGCGCACTGAGGTCAGACTGTAAGAGTGAGCCTCATTTAAGTATCGGTCTATCCACTCCTTATTTATGGCGTTGCTTCGGCTGTATTTTGACAAGGAGTTCATATTCCTTGCCGTTTTCTCAAACTTCGCCAGATTCTCATCGTGGTCGTCAATCAGCACATACTGGTTGTAGATATGGTTGCAGGGCAAGAGCAATCCCACGGGAGAGGCGAATGACAATCGGCAATCCGATCTATCCGTTGATAGACTCTCATATCGGTTGTCGGTGCTGACCTTGCCGGGCAAAGCCTCGGTATCGGAAAGCGTGTGCAGACACAGCATCTTGTCTCCAATGCGCATCTCCTTTGCCGAAAGGTCGATGTCTTCAAGGCAGTTTACATCGCCCTTTGAAAGAGCCATATACTTCTCGATGATACCCGATGAATTGTCAGTGCCGACAATCTCATCATCGCTCAATCGGCGCAGTTTTATATAGCCGGTATCGTTGATTATACGCTCGAACTGCTCCACAGACTCCATGAACTTGACAATCATCTCGTGATTAAGCTCCTTCGGGGTTATTCGCCCACGGCAGAGAGTGGAAAAATTCGACTGTTGGCGCATACGCTCCTTTGTAGTCTTTGTCAGGAATAGGTAACATTTGTGATCTAAGTATGGACGCTCATTGAAATGGCGTTCAAATGAACGGTCAAGGAAACTCAAATCGTCCTTTTGCAATTCCGGCTTGTAACTCTCGCTGACAAACCAATCCTGCTTATGCACCACCGAGAAATGCGGCAATACCTTTATAGCCTTGCACCATGCCGAGTGCATCGCCTCATACTCCTGTGATGTTACTGTGAACAGTTCCGGGAGGCTCACCTCAAAGGCCACGGTAATATCCGCGTCCTTTGAGATGATGCAACCGTGTTCAACGGCAAGCAGAGGCAGCTTGCTTTCGAGTGTGGTCGCTTTTAACGTGTTTCTCATTTTCTTCCTTTTATCAGTCGGTTAAGGCGCAGACGGTTGATGATGTAGCGCGGATGATATTTCACAGCCGCCAGTTTCATCAGTCCGTACTGCCCGTACTTGGCATTGAGGTGGAAGGTGAGCCACACAAGGATTGAGGTGACTGTTATGCCGAAACCTATGCAGAACCACTGCGAGATGCCGATAACATACATGATGACAAACACCACGAACATACCGAGCAGACCTCCGGCGAAGATGAACAGATACTGAGCCTTCAATCCCTTGTACACTACCGACCTTCCAATGCCTTTGTTAATTGAATACTCAGCCATTAGAGGAAGAATGAGCGGAGAATTGTAGCGGCAACAATAAGGAAGATGCACGCACCGAACCACGAAGCGGCGGTCTTGCTGGTATCGGGATCGCCCGACGACCACTTGGAATAGACCTTGATACCGCCGATGAGTCCGACCACCGCGCCGATGGCATACACCAGCTTGGTGCCGGGGTCAAAATACGAACTCACCATAGAGGTGGCCTCGTTGATGCCCGCCATGCCGTTGCCGGCAGCGAATGAGTTTGATACTGTTGCC
>CAMYSW010000389.1:0-3008 GCA_947297425.1 uncultured Porphyromonadaceae bacterium | reverse complement strand
ACCTACAGCAACACGTATTCTATTGAACTTCCGGACATCCATGGCGGATATAAGTGGACACTCAAAGTGACAGCTGATGCATCCATGCCCATTTCGTCACCTATATACACTACAAAGATTGAGAAGTACTGGCTCTCCACATATTCGCGCAATGTTATAAGCGGATACCAATTCAACCAAGCAACCGTGTCTGGCTTCTCAATAATTGCTCAAAGTCATAAAGATTTTCTGGAAGGAGCCTCCCAAGCTATTATCGATGCACTCATACAGCGTGGATTCAAACAGGCAAACATGGATAATTATGAAGGAGATTCTATTACCGTGCTTACGAAAGGAGATATGACTGTTGATATGAACTATTACAGCGATGGAGAGAACACCTTGACCCTTAATATATACCGTTCTACCAAGACTGCGACTGCGACCGTAGATGAAATTGCCACCAATGGCACAGACACTGCACAAACCGACAGCATAGCCCATTAGTACTTAATAAGTAAGTGTTGGAAATTAGCTTCTAAATTTTCAACACTTACTTAACATATCAAAAATTGCAGTAACATGGCGACCAATCGAAATTACCAAATGTAGATTATATTCCAAACTCCCTTTTTAGCCACACTTTCATCACCGGATCGGGAATGACAACCTGTCGTTTCTCAACCTCTATAAGTTCCTTTTTGACCAATGCCCTCTTTACTATGCTTACATTTGCAGACGAACCGAGTTGATATTTTTGTAGAACCTCTTGTGTTGTGAACTCGCTATGCACCCCGTCTATGACAGCTCGCAGAAAATTCATCTGATAAGTAGTAAGGCTCTCGGTCTGCTTCTCGAACAATGGAGTATTTTGGTCGATAATATCTTGATATGCCGCCTCAAAATCCTGCTCAGTAGCAGTTACATCCGTATGTATCCATACCAACCACGCTAATTGTTGTACATAAGACGAATGGTTATCCACTATTTGGCATATTTTTTTTGCCAATTCTCTTGAGATCCGCTTGCCTGTAGCTTCAAAACGACTGCATATGTAATCTACCCAATCGGATGTCCCAATTTTCGGCAAATAAATGGCATCTCCGAATTTATAAAACGGCAGGCTCTTTTTCTCGAACAGTTCATTCATCAAATGCTTCTTGCTGCCGAATAGACAATAGGATACCGACTTTTGTAGTTGCCATACGGAACGCAGTCGCTTTTGGAATGTCTTTGAATCCTTGAACTCGGCAATCTGCTGAAACTCGTCGATGCAAACTATGATATTGCAACCTTTCTTCTGTGCTATTTTTTCGGGAAGCTGCAAAATTTCATCGACATCATTGCCCTTAGGATTCATCTCAAGTGAAATAGAGAAATCCGTCATAGGATCTGTACCCATTGATACTTTAGGACTAATACGGGAAAGAAATAATTTTACATTTTCCAACCACTCATCCAACTTAGAAGATGTTTGTTTGAGAATTGCAGCCGCAAATGCATCATAAAAATCCTTATCACTGCGACACGAGAAAATATCAAGATAAACGACTTTCAGTTTATCAGATTGAACCAAACGACACACTTTCTGCACCAATGAGGTCTTACCCCAACGGCGAGGTGAAATCAATACGGTATTCACACCATGCTGAAAATTCAGCAACAGACGCTCTGTTTCTTTCTTCCGGTCGGTAAAATTATCTCCCGATGTAGCAACACCGAATATAAAAGGCTTCTTCTCCATGATCTTCAAGTTTTATTCAAGTGCAAAGGTATGAAATAATATTATTACTAACAATATTATTACTAATAATGTTATTACAAACATTACTTTTCTTCTGTTGACTGCCTTGAATATTTATAGTAAGTATTTACAGTAAAGGAGAATACAACCCGGCATATTCTCTACAAAACAAGCGAGGAGCTCAGATAACCAATCACACCGGCACCACACCATATCGGTTAGGATATGGCTGAGAAGGCTGACAACAGAAAATAAAAAGGACTATAATTCCTAAAAAAGGGATGAAGCCGATCAGCCACCACCAACCGCTTTTTCCGGTGTCATGCAGTCGCCTCACCAACACGGCTAAATTGGGGATTAACAATATTGCCCCTACAATATACGAAATGACAGGCAAACCGGAACCCATTAACTCGTGCGGACTTTTAAGACCTGCGGGGATTCCGAAAAGGAACCCTATAATGAATGTGAAAAGTATCCACCACCAATATTCACTACGGGAAGCCCTGCCGGAAAAATTGAAATACTTGGAAAAGCAACTGCCTATTGATTGGGTAAAAGTCATAACCTTAAGTTTTAAGTAAGTATAATAATAGGAGGTAAGCAAACGGATATTTGCTTACCTCCTATTATAACTCTCCTTTCTTTCTAATTGTTCGCTATTCTACAAGGGCAACAGCCGAATGATACTTCGCGATGTTGGAAGCTTTCTTTATTGCCTTCCATGCTTTCCTTCCGATCTCATCCTCGGCATATTCCCAGAAAGGTTTGATCTTGGACAATATCTGAGAATCGCCACAAAGGGTCGACTCGTAATGGCGTAACAATTCACGATGGAATCTCAACATCATTTCCAGTCTTGATGCCTTGTCCAATTCCTTTCCACTATTCCATTCGGAAATCAAGGATGGACGACCCAAGACTCCCCTCGCTGTCATCATCCCCGCAATCGTGGGAAATTGAGACTTGATCCGGGTAATATCCTCCATTGTTCTTATATCTCCATTAAATAAAACAGGATGTGGGCATAACTTCAGAAATTCCTCGAACCTGTCAAGATAGAGGTCTCCGCCATATTGCTGGCGCGCCACGCGGGGATGGAGCGTTACGTGAACAAGCGGCATATCAGCTATTGCATCAATCACCCCTTTCCATTCATCCGGGTCAGCATAACCCAGACGCATCTTCAAAGAAAACTCAATCTCCGGAAACTCTTTTAACAATGTCGGGATCTTAAAATACTCATCCCGATTGGCAATAAAACCGGCACCACGGCCCTTGGCTG
>CAMYSW010000388.1:0-3018 GCA_947297425.1 uncultured Porphyromonadaceae bacterium | reverse complement strand
CCACACCGTCCATAGCGCTACGATCACGATTTTGAACATAAGCATCGACGGCGGCATCAAACATCTGCTTTGCTTTTGCGCGACCCGAAGGTGTCGATTCCAGCGAATCCTTGAACTCGGTACTCGGACAATAGAATTTACTCTGATTCTGATTAGCAAGCAAGATAAATGGTGTATTTTTCTCAATTACACCGTCACCGCCACGCAGAAACTTGTGATGATAATTATATTCCACCTTGATTTCTGACTGTGGATAATCCTGTTTCTTCTTCGCCCTCGCTCCGAGAGTGACGCAAAGAAGAACTAATATTGTGATAAATCTGAGGACTTGCATTGTTGAATTTGATTAGAATATGCAAAGTTCGTCATTTTTTACGATGTTGGTCTCAACATATGTTGAGACCGGCTGAAAATGATTAAGATTTTCTTAATCTGCTTAAATGTGTGGGTGTGATATTAAGGAAAGAAGCGATGTCTTTTAGGGAGAAATACGAAAATATATCCTCATACTTTTCAATGAGTTCATTATACCGTTCCTGCGCCGATTTCACATGTAGATCAATATATCGATTATAAGTGGTGTCGAAAAGAGCTACATTGTTTTCAGCTACTACTCGATATAGTTCATTGTCCGATTTCATACGAATGCCTACCTCTCTTGCCGAAATGCAATATATTTCGCTGGGTGTAACGGCAACGATTGAAACGCGAGATTTTTTGCCGTACAGAGAAAACGGAAAATCTGCAACAAACTCACCTGCGAACTCCAGACCGATGACACTCTCGGAGCCATCAGCACCGTATGCCACATACTTCAATGTGCCCGATTTGACAAACCCTATATACCGACCTACCTGTCCTCGCTCAATAAAATAGTCACCTTTATCATAACTGCGCAACACACCCTGTTCGACACATAGTTTCCGCCAGAAATCATGGTCGATGTTCTCGTAATATGTGTTGAAGTTAGAGGACATCTCTAAACAGAAGATATTAAAATTCCGGTTGGCTCAAGACCGGGTTATTAAGAAAAGAAAACGTGAGCTAACTATGCCACGTCTTGATTTGAAGGTCGTAGGAAACCATTAGCACAGATGTAACAATAGCAGCCCACGCTATAAGCGTGAGAACCACTATGCTAATCCTTGTGCTATTTGTCGAATTTCCTACGTTCTCAAATCACAAGATTACGCATAACGCTTCTTTTTTTCCAAAATGTCGTGGAAAGGCGATGCCATTCCGATTGTAAACTTAACCAAAATATCTGAATCCTAAGCTATAATCGTCGAAAAATTAGTAACTTTGCAGTCTAATACGCGCAAAAATGACAATCAAAGAAGAACATATCCCGGAAAACCACTGAATCAAAACTCTATGATGACGTGTGCGCCATTATAGAAGACACCCGCTATCGTGTGGCTGTGTATGTCAATTCCGAGGCGATTCGGATGAACTGGCATGTGGGTATGCGAATCAAGGAAGATGTTCTGCACAATGCCCGCGCTGAATATGGCAAGTAGGTAGTGAAACACCTCGCTGAGAGACTTGTCAAGCGTTATGGCAGCGGATGGGGATTCAAGAAGCTGCAACATTGTCTACGCGCTGCGTATACTTTTTCGGAGGCTGAGATTGACTACGCAGTGCGTAGACAATTGAGTTGGACACATCTTCGTTCACTGATGTTTGTCGAGGACGAACTCGCCCGAATTTCCACAGGCTGTTGGTCGATATGAGGAAGGAGCGGTTGAACAGCGTCCGCTTGTCGCTGAGTGATGGCACCCGGTCTGACCATTGAAGAAGCTCTCCACCGCTATCGCGAAGAACAGAAGACAAAACAACGTCTCCAAGGCCCTAAAATACACTAACCAATTACGCCACTGAGAGACGCATCAGCCTCCCTCGGTGGCAAACTTTAATGGAGTATTGAAGTAGAGATGTTCTTTTCGTTGCTGAGTTCGCCGGATTGATTTACTTTCTTTCCGTAATTGAAGGTATAGGTCACAGCCAATGATATTCGTCGATGGAAGTCCGAACCAAATTGAGTCACGTTACTATCATACCAACGGGTGGTCAATGTATCCTTGCTGAGTTTCCATGAAGACTGAAACAGATTGACTAACGACAGTTGGATGTTCCATCCCCTCGATGCCCACCCGGCACCAGCCGAATAGCTCATCGGCATCTTGCGCAGATATGCGTTTTCTCCATCAACATAGCTGCTTCCGGTACCGTAATAGGCATTGAAGAAGAATTTGCCAAGATAATAGTTGACATTTAGGCTTGTAGTAAACGGATAATGTGATATACTGTTGCTTCCGGTTGTCTTATAGAGTAACAGTCGTGGAGAGATAGAAAAGGATAGCCTTCCATCCAAAAACTTTCCGGTAAGGCTTGTGCCAATCTGACCATGATTGTAGTCTCCATCATTCTGATATTTTTTCAACATCATTCCGCCGGGGCCGTCAGGAGTATAGACCGCTATCTGTCGGTTGGAGATGAGGAACATCGTCGCGTAAGTGGATAGTTGCCATTTATTGCTTGGAAGCCATGTATAACTGATATTTGCAGAAGTGTTTCTCGAACACATAAGGTCGGGATTGCCGGAAATATACATCAGTTCGGATTGCTGAATTATATTGGGATTCTTCATTGTGGCGTCGGGCGAAAATGAGGCATATTGAAACCAGAGACTGATTGAATTTCTCGGATTAGGGGCATACTGCAAATTGATGTGGGTGAACGGATAGCGGTCGTCCATAGTTTTGCCATTGATATAGTTTGACTCGAACGCATAGCCTCCGTCTATGCTCCCGGACACTTTCTGATAATTCAATGACATGCCGACGGTTATTCCGGTAAAAGCTTGACGGAACCGATTGACTGCGTTGCTTGACCCAGTGTAGTCGATATGTGTGCGACCACCGCCGGACAGGACATTTGAGAATAACGTGAATTTATCTGACAATGATTTGTTGACCTGTATTGAACCTCGCAAAAACCAAGAGTCTTCATCTGCAA
>CAMYSW010000387.1:0-3028 GCA_947297425.1 uncultured Porphyromonadaceae bacterium | reverse complement strand
GTTCCGAACCATCCCTGGTTCATTCCTCTTTTGAAAGTGAGATTGATTACAGTTTCGTCCTCTCCGTCGTCGACTCCGGTAAGACGCGCCATGTCGCTTTTGCGGTCGACAACCTGGAGTTTGTCAACCATATTGGCGGGAAGATTCTTGGACGCGACCTGCGGGTCGTCACTGAAAAATTCTTTTCCGTCTATAAGGATTTTTGAAATTGATTTGCCGTTGGCTGTGATTTTGCCGTCTGTATCGACCTCGACACCTGGGAGACGTTTCAATAGATCTTCAACAACGGCATTAGGCTGTGTATGATAGGAGTCAGCGTTATATTCGACGGTGTCTTCCATTACTTTTATCGGTGTCTTGGTCGCTATTACGCTTACTTCTCCGAGCAGATGGGATGATTCTTTCAGGAATATCGCACCGAGGCGAAGGTTTGAATTGCCGACGGTAATGTCTTTTTCATAATCGGTGTAACCGATATAGTCGATGGACAGGATGTATTTTCCGGCTTTTACTCCGGACAATGTGAATTTCCCGTCAATGTCTGTGGCGACACCGCTTACGAAGGTGCTGTCTTGGGCCATAATGAGTTTTACGGTAGCTTCCATGAGCGGCTCTTTGGTATCCATATCCTTGACGATACCAGTGATATTGGCTGCGTGAAGATATGAGCATAGGCTCATTAGTAAAACTGTTAGAAAAATGGCTTTGTTAATGAAACGTGTCATTTTTAGGATGGTCTTGAATAGTTGAGTGAGGTTTTTGATTTAAACTTATTACTCCATTTCTGACGGTAAAATTACTTAAAAGTTTAATTGCCTGCAGGCCGTTTTCTACAGATAGAGGGCTTTCCCCGATGAATCGGAATTTTAGGTGCTATTGTTAAATTCTGTTTAGCTATTTTGATTGGCAAGTCGGTATATTTCGGGAGTGGGTATGTCAGATATGTTAACACCAAATAGTGTTGCGTTTCAAAAAAAGTTCAGGCGACCCTACTTATAGATGGGTCGCCTGAATTATCTTTAGAAATGGATGGATTTTTATTCCGAAACAACTTCGAAAGGAACTTCCACAGCAACTTCGCGGTGAAGTTTGATAGTGGCGGTGTAGTTGCCGACTTCCTTGACAGGTTCGATCGAGATGATCTTGCGGTCGATGTTGTGGCCGAGTTTCTCGAGAGCTTCTGCAATCTGGATAGCGTTGACAGAACCGAATATTGTGCCGGTTGAAGAAGTCTTTGCTCCGATTGTGAGTTTTAGATCTTTGAGAGCGGCTGCTGTAGCTTCTGCTTCAGCTTTGATACGAGCGAGCTTGTGGGCGCGCTGACGCTGGTTTTCGGCAAGGACTTTAAGAGCTGATTCATTGGCAATCACTGCTTTGCCGGTAGGGATAAGGTAGTTGCGGCCATATCCGTTCTTGACTTCGACTACATCGTCTTTGTAGCCAAGGTTGGCGATGTCTTCTTTTAGAATGATCTTCATAATTGCGGATAGCTTTTAAAGTTATTTCATCAAGTCGGTAACGTAGGGGAGAAGAGCGAGGTGGCGGGCACGTTTCACGGCCTGAGCCACGCGACGCTGGAACTTGAGCGAAGTTCCGGTGATTCGACGGGGAAGGATTTTGCCCTGTTCGTTCAAGAATTTCTTGAGGAATTCGGGATCCTTGTAATCGATGTATTTGATACCGCTTCTTTTGAAACGGCAGTATTTTTTCTTTTTAACGTCTACCGACAGGGGAGTGAGGTAGCGGATTTCAGATGCTTGTGCCATGATTTAGTTCTCCTTTGCTTCTTCAGTGACTGTGGTTGATACTTTTGCGCGGTTGCTGCGACGCTTTTCAGCGTATTCAGCTGCATACTTGTCGAGACGGAATACAAGGAAACGGAGCACACGCTCGTCGCGACGGAATGCAGTCTCGATTTTCTTGACGATTGTAGGATCGCCATCGAACTCCACGAGTGAGTAGAAGCCGGTGGATTTTTTCTGGATGGGGTAAGCGAGCTTGCGGAGACCCCAAATCTCTTCGTTTACGATAGATGCTCCATTGTCGGTGAGCACCTTCTCAAATTTTTCTACCGCTTCCTTCATCTGCTGGTCAGACAAAACGGGAGTTAAAATGAAAACGGTTTCGTAATGATTCATTTGTTGAATTATTAGTGATTGGTTGTTTAGACGGGTGCAAAGGTAGTGATTTTTTCGGTTATTACAAAAGGTCAATCGTTTTTTGTTAAAAACGTCTGATCGTGAATTTAGAAAATAAAAGAGTTGGTTTGCAATCAATGTCCTAATAGAAATATTTACCCCTGCCACAGACTGTTGTAGCAGGGGTACATTGTTGTAAAAGTTTTGGCATCTATATATCAGATTACACTGACTTAAAAATATCTTAGTTCTTCAAATGTCTTAATATACCTATACTCAGATTCATCAAGCAGTTTCAATAACGCAATCGATACAGAAACACCAAATGGATGAAAAAACTTAAAGTTAACCATAAAAATTGAATCATTACCATCACCGGCTTCACTCCATTTTATTGCCGATGTACTAAATTTGCCACCACATATCATTAGCAATAAGTATTGTTGGTTTGATTTCAATTGTTTTTTCAGGTAATTCAATTAATAGAGGATTTTCTAAATTGTCAAAGTATTGAACAACATTAAAATTTGTTTCATCTAAATCATTCATTAATATTTCAAAATATTCTGATATGTCTAATGCTCCCCGTTTAAAGCATTATCCAAAATATTATCTATTTCAGTGCCTGTATATTTTGATTTAAAACCCGTTGCCCATAATATTCAATCTGTTTTGTTATGAGATATGTACTAAGCCACCTCTTTACAAAATTATAAGACGACATACCTATATATCCTATAAAAAACTCCGTTCATTTTGCAGAATGAACGGAGTCCTACAATTTACAGGTAAAGTTTACCAGGTAAAGTTTATGACATCTTTCTCGGCATATTCATCTACGAATTTTGTAGGATAGCCGTTGGCATCGAACTCCCACTGATACTCATAAC
>CAMYSW010000386.1:0-3042 GCA_947297425.1 uncultured Porphyromonadaceae bacterium | reverse complement strand
AGCGAATGCACTTATGCTCTTCAAGGGTGCACCCCATAATCCTGGCAGCATATAAACTTAAAATACGATAGATACGCAAGCCAACATGAATCTGGTGACGCTGATCCTTTCAACTTTTGAATCGTGAGGGAACGTGATCTTTCCAAGGAGATAGATGCCAAGGAGCGCGAAGATTACTATCCACAATGACACGAATACTTCCCTGTCAAGTATTCTCCATCCGTACGCAAGGTCTGCAACAGAAAGGAACTTAAGCGCGAGTGCAAGCTCCAAGAAACCGAGAACCACCTTCACCGTGTTCATCCAACCGCCACTCTTGGGCATTGACTTGAGCATTGTAGGGAACATGGCAAAAAGTGAGAACGGAAGGGCAAGCGCCAATGCAAATCCGAACATGCCGATTGCGGGAGAAATGAAATTCGAGGTGGCTGCCGCTTCAACAAGCAGGGTGCCGATGATGGGTCCCGTACATGAGAATGAAACAAGAGCGAGCGTGAAAGCCATGAAGAAGATTGAAAGGTATCCTGTGGTGCTGTCTACTTTCGAATCAATCTTGTTTGACCAGGATGCCGGCAACGTGAGTTCGAAACCTCCCATGAATGACACTGCAAAAACAACAAGAAGAATGAAGAAGGCTATGTTGAAGCCGGCGCTTGTTGCAAGTTCATTCAGGGCGGATGCACCGAATATTATAGTCACGAGCAAGCCGAGGAGCACATATATCACGATTATTGAAATGCCATAGGTTATAGCCGCCCCCATGGCTTTGCTCTTACTTTTGTTTTGCTTTAAGAAAAAGCTTACGGTCATCGGGATCAAAGGCCATACGCAAGGAGTGACAAGAGCTATGAGTCCGCCGATGAATCCTGCAATGAAGATATACCACAGGCTGCGGCTTTGCTGTTCGGGAGCTTTGTCAAATACAGCCATCTCCGCTTCTACGTTTGCCCACCAGTCGTCGGCGTCAACATTGGAAAGGTTTGCTTCCGGAGTCATGAAGGGTTCGGCTGCTTGAAGGGAGTCTGTCATATCTGCGACTTTCTCTACTTCTTCATTGTCTTTAGCCTCGTCTGTTTCGGATTCGGATTTGTTTTCATCTTTGTTTTCGGCATTTTTCACTATTGCCGTGCCGGAAAACTTGTGTGAGTCACCGACCTGTATGCAACCTTTGTCATCGCATACCTGTCCTTTAACTTCGACAGCAACGGAGAATGAGTCTGCAGTCGGAGTGAGTTTTTGAGTGAATTTTACTGTTCCGGTGTAGAAATGTTCGTTTGATTCAAATATGTCATTGTAGGCGACGGTGTATTGCTTATCAGCAGTAACATTGCCTGAAGCCTTGCATCCTTTGAAATTGAAAAAGAACTGCAACGGCATTCCACCATCAGGGTTGTCTATGGCATAGAGGTGGTATCCTGGGGCAATTGACGCCGTAACTTCAATTGACGGGTTGGCAGTTTTGTCACCGATAAGGTTAAAACTCCAACTTACCTGCCCCAAGGCGGCGGAACAGCAGAACCCGACAAGGAGCAGAATCATACACAATGTTTTCTTCATTGATGAAAGGTATTATTTAATTACTAAACTTACACAAAATTACTTTAATATTATCACTCCTGCAAATTTAGTGAATTATGTTTATGTCAGCCATAAAGGATTAAGTATTTTTTAGATGTTTTTAAACAGATTTCAGGATTATATATCTTATGAATTAAATTAGTATATTTGCGGAGTCTAATTGATCTTCTAACCATAAATCTTATTGAACCTTAGGTTCACATCAATCATGAAAACAAAACGACTTTTACTTGGCGACGAGGCATTTGCATTAGGAGCCATTAATGCCGGACTTTCTGGTGCATATGCGTATCCCGGAACTCCATCAACAGAAATCATGGAGTATATACAAACTGATAAAACGGCTAAAGAACGCGGAATACATTCGCATTGGTCATCGAATGAGAAGACGGCAATGGAAGAAGCTTTGGGAATGTCGTTCTGCGGTAAGAGGGCGTTCACATCAATGAAACATGTTGGACTGAACGTTGCTGCCGATCCTTTTGTAAATTCAGCTATGACCGGTGCTAACGGTGGCCTTCTCGTGGTGGCGGCTGATGATCCGAGCATGCATTCTTCCCAGAATGAACAAGATTCTCGCTTTTATGCCGATTTCGCGATGATACCGGCTCTTGAGCCGGCAGATCAGCAGGAGGCTTATGACATGGCTGCTTACGGATTTGAATTGTCTGAAAAGTTTAATATCCCCGTTCTTTTCAGATTTGTTACCCGACTAAGCCATTCCAGGGCGGTAGTCGAGGTTGAAGACACCCCGGCTGAAGAGAATGAGAACAGCTATCCTAAGAATCCGAAACAGTGGGTGCTCATGCCGGCGATGTCTAAGATTCGTAACAGGCAGCTTATCGCAGATTTTGAAGATTTTATCAAATCTTCGGAGAAATCACCGTTTAACCGTTATGAAGAGGCTCCACGTCATGAGATAGGTGTCGTAGCAAGCGGCATTGCGTATAATTATATAAAGGAGGCTTTCAATGGTGAGATACCATTCCCGGTTGTTAAGGTGAGCCAATATCCGTTACCTAAGAAGTTGATCAAACAGCTTTACGATTCTTGCGACTCAATCCTCGTTCTTGAAGAAGGACAACCGTTTATAGAGTCTAAACTTCGCGGTTTGCTCGATGTCGGAAAGAAAATATATGGTAAACTAAGTGGAGACGTAATCCGCGACGGAGAATTGACACCCGATGAAGTGCGGATCACTATGGCAAAAATTGCTCCCTCTATTTCGGGATTTAAGGTTGCTGAGAAGAAGAGCGTTTCTGATAAGGTTGTTTCCCGCCCACCGGCTTTATGTCAGGGTTGCGGACACAGGGATGTCTATTGTGCGCTGAATGAAGCATTAGAAGGTTATGTGAATCCAAAAGTGTTTGGTGATATAGGATGCTACACTCTCGGTTTCTTGAAGCCGTTCAGTGCCATAGATACTTGCGTTGACATGGGAGCGTCAATCACGATGGCAAAGGG
>CAMYSW010000385.1:0-3048 GCA_947297425.1 uncultured Porphyromonadaceae bacterium | reverse complement strand
GTCTTGTTGATTCCTTCAGGGTTTATTAAAAAATCAAGCAGATCAACATTCTCGACCGGATTTCCGTCTCCGTCTCTGGTTTCATGTATGATCCGTCCCCCTGTGGTGTAATCATACCAATGAGAAAAGTTCTCTTTATAATTGCCTGTAAGCGACATTGCATAATATGGATACAATGCTATCGCATCTCCCGGAACAGCATATAACACATGTTCCGTTACATGTGTCGGTTGCCTTTTTTGCCCCGGACCTATATAATTGTCTTCCACCGAAGTCAATAAGGAGAACTTAGGGAGCGAGATCCCTTTGGATTCAAGGATTTCCTTGTCTTTCGACCATACACCATCCTGCCATGAACCCCAATCAAGCCATTCCGGAAGATCTTTTGCACGCCTGTCAACGGCATCCAGTGGGAAATAATCAAACTTGTGATTTAACGGATCAAGCAATCCAAGTGTATTAACAAACGTATAATCCTTATAATTATAGCTATAATCAGAAGCTAAATGCAACCGATCTACAAGAAATCCCGGCTCATATTCCTCGTTTCTGCCTATCTTATAAATCTGGAACTCTGCCATTCCCATATAACGATGACCGTTGGAATCATGTTGACGGGCATTGTTGGCAGTGATGGTGAACCTCAAGTGTGTATATTGTGCCGACCCGGACTTTGGACGTATTCTGGAAGAATACTCACTCGTGTGAATCCCCCGGTATAAGAAATAAATATGACAGAACGGTTCCCAATTAATTCCATCTGCACTCCCTTCTACCAGAAATGTAGTAGGATGTCCTTCGGCAGAACCGGATGTATGCTTCCCGCAACGTTGTGTGAAAACTATAATATCTTCGTCTGCTCCGAGAACCAATGGCGCGTTCAGTCTGACCTCTATCCAACAATCCTCCGTCAATTCTTCCTGAAGAGTATGATAAGATGTAGCGGGATTTCCATCAATTAGGTTTGCAACCGAGTTTCCCGCCTCAAACGACTGCTGGTTAGCGGAAAGTTGAGATGCATCAGTTATCAGTGCTACCCTCGCATGAAGAGTATAAGAACAACATATGTTAAGCGCGACAAGAACAGCAAAAACCGTTCTCTGTATTCTTCCATATCCCATTTGCGTGCAGATTATTTCCGTATGATATAAACTTTTCTTTTATAAACCCTTTTCACTCCTCCTTCAAGACTCACCTCAATAGTGAGGGATACTTCCGCAGTCCCTTTGGTAACTTCCGAAGACAACACCCCGGTAACCTCTCCTGAAACCTCAGCGACCGGTTCACGCTCAAAGATATGGGCAGGATCTGAAATCCCAATCACCTTGACTTTAATCTTGTCTTTTGAAAGTTCCGTCCCAGTAATTATATTCGTGAAGCGCGGTTCAATCTCGAATCCTCCCGAACTTCCGAAAGTTATATAATGTTCTTCCGGCTTTGACTCTATCTCGACCGCGGGATAACCACCTATCGGAGGATAAAAACGAACACTAAGTTCAAATTTCAGTTCTGCAAAAAGCACAGGAATCTGAATATAGTCATTCCTGTTGATATAGCTCAGCTCATCAGTGAGGGCATACAATTGCTCTTCCTCCTTGCCATCCCTTTTTACTTTTAAAGAAAAGTTGAAATGTTTCGTAGGATGAGATTCGGCAACGGATTCCCTAACATAAAACTTGTCTCTCACAGGAGTTGACGTGCCATCCGGCACATGCAATCCGGATTTGCCAAAGGCACAAGTAATTGTTTCAACCCCACATCCCTCAGCAATTACAGGGGGCTTCGCCGGATTGAAATTCGGTAACAATGGAACAGCCCCCGCATTAAGGGGAGTGAAATTGACAGAAAGCACATTTATGTCCGATTCGGACTCATTCATAAAACAGAACTCCACTTTTGCAAGCATTCTCACCACCTCGATAGCAAACGGCTCATTGACCCTTCCGGTCACTGTCACCTCCCTGCTGCCACTCATCGGTATCGGTTTATCCTTATCGGGATTATTCTCCATAACCTTCCACATTGCCGATTCCAAATTCTCGGGAAGACCGGAGCCAACCTCGAAGCTCAAGCCTGTCTTTTCTTCCAATTCTTCAGGAGTTATGTTGGCAAATGCATATACCAGATATGTATCAACAGGCAAATCGACTTCCACGGATTCTTTCTCAACCGGATCCGTGTGTTGGTCAGGACGCGTAACCACAGCATATATGCTCTTGTCCGTTTTTCTGGCAAACACCATCCACCATGTATTGATCAGCTCATTACCGGAATCAGCTTCGGGCTTAAGAAGTCCCGGATCAATGGGCTGATCAGAATCTTCAGTTGAAATCACAAAAGTGTTCTTCACTGGAAGAGACAATCTATCGGGACCATCCTCCTTGCAGGAAACTAAAAACATTAGAAAAGCACATACTGCCAAAGTACCTATATGCTTAATTTTATCATATCGATTAAACATGGACATCCTTTCTGATCAAAGAACTACATTATTATTGTCGGCTGTCTCCGAAAATTCCATTTCCTTACGAATATACGAGTACGTATGTTTAGCGGTTCCCTTATATCCGGAAGAGGAGAGCCGATTCCTGTGAACGAAACCCCTACACGATATATGTTGTTGCGTACTATCCCATATTCCATTGGGAATGATTCATAAGCCTCGTCATCCCTTTCAATATTGGCATGACGCAACCAAAGGTTATAATAACATACGCCATCCTTATATTCCGAAATCACAGCAATATCATCAGGGTGAAGGATAGCATATCGCTCAGCCGTTTCCTTGCTGTTGAAATACAAGTTAGTATGAGACATTTCGGAAGAAGTAGGACTGTAGCGCCAAAAGGATGTGCCCTTAACATATGACTCATCTACATTTCCATCCATATCCTTAAGAACTTTGGACGGAACGAATATCCCCCTTATGACAAGACCTGTAATAAATCGCGAATCGTGAAGAGACATATGCTGCGTATTCTCATTCACATATGCCAAAGTCATTGTTTTATCAAATCCGTCGGAACAATCTGTCACAAGCCCCGAAAC
>CAMYSW010000384.1:0-3054 GCA_947297425.1 uncultured Porphyromonadaceae bacterium | reverse complement strand
TAATGCTTTCAGCTGAGTGTCGCGAGACATTTTTGCCCTGCCTCCGGCAAAGCGTAGGATTTTTGTGGGATGGATGAACCTGAAGAAAGAGATCGTGTTGAGTATCTCTTCATCGGATAACGGTTCCTGACCTTCAAGAGGAGTGCCGGGGATGGGACACAATAGGTTGATAGGTATTGAATGCGGGTCTATCCTTCGGAGTTCCAGCGCCAATTCGATCCGTTGCCTGCGAGTTTCCCCCATGCCTATGATGCCACCGCTGCAAACTTCAAACCCTATTTCGCGTGCCATGTTTATTGTTTTGATCTTGTCCTCTATACTATGTGTGGTGCATAATGAAGAGAAATAAGACGGGGCAGCTTCAAGGTTGCAATGATAGCGGGTCACGCCTGAATCGTAAAGCTTCTGAAGAGACTCCTTGTCAAGCAATCCAAGTGAGGCACACAGTTGGAGACCACCTTTCTGTTGAAGTTCCCTATAATAATCGCACACGGTGTCGAGTTCTTTGCCCGCCATCTTCCTTCCGCTTGCAACGAGCGAAAAACGGTGGATTCCCGCCTCTCGGTTCATGTCGGCAACCCGCATGCATTCGTCATGGCTTACCAGCGGATATGTTGATATATCGGTTTTATAGTGAGCCGACTGTGCACACCATTTGCAATTTTCCGGGCATTTCCCGGAGCGGGCATTGATTATGGAGCAGGAGTCGAAAGTTTTATCGCACAATTCAGCAGTAATTTCTTGGGCGGCATCCCAGAGCACTGTTTGCATGGAAGTGTCAATGTCACAGAGTGACAGAGCTTCGTTATGTGAAATATCCGTGCCTGCAAGCACCTTGTTTTTTAATTCTTCAATGTATGTCATGACTTATAAAAAATCTATATAGACAACAAAGGTAGTAAAATATTTGGTGCAGATTCAATAACGGAGTCTAAAATATTTTACTACTTTTGCAGGATATTTTTCAAGTAGGTGTGTATCTGCTTGGCATTTTAAGAAGCTTTTATATTGTAATGGCTAAACAGTTTGGTATAATTTTTGGATGTCTTCTTGCCGGAGAGTTGCTGGCGATGATTCCGGGTCTTTCAATTCCCGGAAGTATTCTCGGCATGTTGTTGTTGACAATCCTTCTTGAACGGAAGGTGGTGAATCCTGTTTCAATTGCTCCCGTATGCCGGTTCTTGATAAAGAACATGGCGTTTTTTTTCGTGCCTCCGGGAGTGGCGTTGATGCTTTACTTTGATGTTATTGCTGCCGAATGGCTACCAATCACGGTAGCCACGATAGTCAGCATATTCTTAGTCATAGTGGTGACAGGGAGGCTGCACCAATATATGCACAAACGGATAAAACGTAACTCTAACCGTTGAAATGCAAATGGATCTGATGCTTATAATGAAAAGCGAACTGTTTCTCATCACGTTCACTTTCCTCCTTTTCTGGGTGTTCTCGTGGGTTCAGAAGAAAAGCGGTGTCGCATTGCTGAATCCTATGATATTCACTATTGCATGTCTAATTGTTTTCCTGAAACTGACAGGCATCTCGTATGACGATTATTACCGGAGCGGAAGGATGATCGAGTTCTGGCTAAAGCCGGCTATAGTAGCTTTGGCATTGCCGCTTTATAATGAATTGAAACATATCCGCAGTCAGTTTATGCCACTGTTTATCGCAGAACTGACAGGATGTGTGGTCGGTATTGTGGCGGTGGTCCTTATTGCCGGCTGGCTCGGGGCAAGTGAGGACGTGATAAGGTCGCTTGCTCCTAAATCCGTATCTACCCCCATAGCAATAGAGATTTCACGTCAGATCGGTGGCATTCCTGCGTTGACATCTGCAATTGTGGTGATTGTGGGCATGATAGGGGCAGTGATGGGATTGAAGATGATGTCATGGGGGAATGTGAAGGCTCCTGTGTCGAAAAGTCTGAGTATGGGCACGGCTGCCCATGTGATAGGCACCAGCCGCATCAGTGAATATGGAGAACGCTATGGTGCCTATGCCACTCTCGGGCTGATAATCAACGGTATTCTGACAGCTTTTCTTGCCGGTCCGCTCACAAATCTGGTGCTGAGTGTCTTACATATTTCTTAACTAACTAAGAAGAGTCATTTCAATGCTTTTATGAATGATGTGATGTCAGAGAGCACTTCCGGAGATATGGTTTCTTCGATTTCTTGATACTCCGAGACTTCTCCTGTCTTGGCGTGCTGCATGAGGTGGTTGAGTCCGGGATAAACACGGATGTCTGCTGCCGAGGCAAGGCGTCGGGCTGCAGGTTCGTTTAAAGAGGGTGGCACTTGGGTATCTTTCTCTCCATATAGCAGCATCATGGGTATTCTCACTTTGCCAAGTGTGTCTTCAGGTCTTATAGATATGAATGTGTCTATCCAGGGATTCGTTTCCCTGAAATTCTTTTCCAAATTTTCAAGCAGTTTTTTATATATACTTTTTTGTTGCCATCCCGGGCAGAACGTCTCCATCTCTTGGGAGGTGATTTTTTTTGATGGGTTGTCAATCTTGTATTGAAGCAAAGAACCGAGTGCATTTATATAATCATTAATTATGTTTGCCGGCACTCCCGAATTTTCCAATGCATGACGATTCTGATATAATAGTATGCTGTCTGCCCTTACAGCGGGTGCGCCGATGGTGACAATGAAATCGGGAGCTTCATTGACCGAACCGAGTATGAACGCTATCATGCCTCCTTCGCTGTGTCCAAGTATTCCCACTTTTCCGAAGCGATTGCTTTTTCGTGCATATCCGATTGCGGCTGCCGCATCCGAAGCATTGTCATAGGTGGTGGCAATAGCAGGGTTGCCGGTGGATTCAGCAAATCCACGGTCGTCATATCTCAATGATGCGATGCCGTTACGGGCGAGATGGTCTGCAATTACGGCAAACGGCTTGTGCCCGAATACCTCTTCATCGCGGTTCTGCAGTCCGCTTCCTGTAACCATAACTACCAACGGCGTATTTTTGCTTATATTTTCAGGCAATGTTAAAGTTCCGGCAAGAATCACTTCATTGTTGTCCGGATTGTGGATACTC
>CAMYSW010000383.1:0-3056 GCA_947297425.1 uncultured Porphyromonadaceae bacterium | reverse complement strand
ACATGTTTTCCTTAAGAAAAAACTATCGTCTAATACCATTATTGCTTCCATTAATTATATCCTGTTCGGGCTCTAACAAGGAGCAGCGGGACATTGTTGCAGAATTGGCAGGCAAGGAAATCGTAATTCCCGGTGAACTTGGATTTCAGGTAGGTAATATCCCCGTGGATTACGATTTCGATGCCGCCGATTTCAAGATCGTCACATATGTTGACTCCTCCGGATGCACCAACTGCCGGATGAAACTCAAGGACTGGGAAAAGGTGATTGACGGTTTCAAATCCTCTCCCGATGTTGATGTCAGCTTCCTTATGATAGTGGATTCCGACAAACGGGAGGAGATTGAAAGACTCGTGAAAGACAATGACTTTCATCATCCTGTATCAATTGATTCCGCAGGACTTTTCAGGAAGGCGAATCCTCTTCCTTCCAAACCGGAACATCAGACATTTCTTCTTGACGCAGACAACAAAGTCATCGCTTTGGGAAATCCCGTGCAGAATCCGAAAATCAGGGAACTGTATGCCCAGCTTATCTTCGATTCTCAGGATCATAAGTTTCCGGATGAAACCTCGTCATTATGTAAGAATGCCGTGCGGAGTCTCGGGGTTGTCAACAGGGGCGACACAATAACCAGGCTTTTCAGACTTAACAACAATACGGATTCAGACCTGACACTGCAGGAGGTCACCCCTTCGTGCCATTGCGTGAGCGCAAAAGCTGATTGGAAAGTCCTGAAAAGCGGAGAATATGCGGATATTGAAATCAGCTATGTAGCCGACACGATCCCGCAGCAGTTCCACCGCTATGCCGATGTTTGGTTCAAAGAGAGACCGAACCCGCAGAGGCTCGTTCTCCACGGATTCGTAAAGTAATCAAAATACTGACTAAAACTTAATCAAAATGAAAAAGAAGATCATCGCAGCCGCAGTGGTGGCAGTCATGGGTATTTCCACGTATGTCGGAATCAATGCCCAAAAGAGAGATGCAATGTCTGACATTCAGATGGCGAATGTCGAGGCATTGGTAAGTGGTGAAGGAGGAGACCTGATTCCTTGTCACAGCTCCGCAACAATAGATTACCACAGATCGTATACCGATTGTTCAAAATGTGAGAGAATTGAGAATTATAAAGGGACAGGCACAGAAGCAAGATGTACAAACTAATGAAAATATGTATTAGCACGGTTGCAATGTTTTTCATTGCAACCGTGTTTAACTCTTGTGGCAAAGATGGCGGTTCAGAAGAAGTCGGATTTGGTGAATTTAATACACACATAAGTCTTGTGGGTAAGCCTATATCCATTGGCGACTCCATCCCTGCAGTTATTGGTTCTGTAGCAGCAATAGAGGGTGGATATCTGTTTTACACATACGTGTCGGATTATCTATTACTTATATCTGACGATGAATTCAATAATTTCAGACAGATTATTAAGAAAGGAAATGGTCCGAATGAATTGTCTCAGGTCAGCGGCACATTTGGTCAGGAACTTGATGACAAAAGTTTATTGTCTGTTTTTGATCCCAATGCCATAGCCTTATATGGCTTTAATCCTGAGACTCCTGACTCAGTGAGTCTGTACTATGAATTTCCGGATAATTTCAGAAAGTATATTCCGAGAGAAGTAATCAAAATTAAAGATGGCTGCTATGTCGCACCTCGTGAGGATCGTGTTTACGGAATGATTTCTTTCGACTCCAAGACAGGAACAATAGAAGAGTGGCCGGTGGGTTATGACTTCAAGGATTCCCAAAATCCCAAAGAAGACATAATCTCTAAAAGATTGGTTGCATATTGTCTTGAAAACGGGATGGTTGCGGAAACGTATGGTTGTTTTCCAAGGATTATACTTCATAATGAACAAGGAAGGGTTATCAAGGTCTTGACTTATGACAATTATAAAGAGCGGGTTGACTCCCAGGGTATGCTTGCGGAATGTTTCATGGACATGCAAATGACTTCCAATCATATATGGATATTGTATGGCGATCCACATATGGATAATCAAAGTCGGATCTTCATTGTTGATTATGAAGGTAATGGGGTTGCAGAGTTAGGCATATCTCCGGCTCATCAGTTCGCCATAGACAGGAAAAAACGGAGGGTAATCGCAGTTAATCCCAATGAGGAAGAAACAGGGATTATGGTTTACCGGATACCAGATTCCATAGAAATATGAAAGCACGGTTTCGTTAGAAGTAGAGTGCATCTTTGTTCAAGCGGAGACGGAGAATACGTCTCATTGCCAGTGAATCAATGTTCTGTGACAGGGAATAACCGCCATGTATGTAGACAAAGATGGGATCCTGTATGCCTTCAACCCACTCGGAGACAATGAATATATCTATAAATATGACATAAAGTCGATGCTGCGGTAGTTTGAAGATCTGTTAAACTGATTATAATGTCTGAGAGTTTAAATAATAAGAAGTTATTGTTTTTAGTTATTCCGCTTGCTTTTGTCTCATGCGTCTCTGTTGAAGACACGTTGACGGATCAGGCAATGTCGCAGGCAGGATCAAATGCTTCGGAAATTGAGAAAGTGTTGAATTCCTATGATGGGGAGAAAAAAGAAGCTGCGGAATACTTGGTTCGCGGGATGTTGGGACAATATTCCTTGACAGGTCCGGGACTCGACTCAATCGAGATGCTTTACAGGGAGCTTCCGCAGCCCAACGGCAGCTGGCAATTCGATTCCCTGCAGCTTGCCACGGGGAAGATATACACGGATATGCCTCGCCAAAAGACCGCTGACTTACAAACCCTGAATGCCGATTATCTCATCCGGAACCTCGATGACGCGTGGGAACAGAAAGAGACACGCAGCTGGAACAGAGATCTTTCATTGTCAGATTTCTGCGAACTGCTCCTGCCTTACCGCATCGGAGACGAACCGCTGACAGAATGGCGAAAGGCATATCGGGCGGCTTATGATTCCCTGTCTGACAAAATCGATTCCGCGACCGATGCTGTTGCTGCAGCAGCAGTTGTTTCCAAGGCACTGGGCGAGATTCATTACCCCAACAAACTGAACACGCCACACAGACCCGCC
>CAMYSW010000382.1:0-3062 GCA_947297425.1 uncultured Porphyromonadaceae bacterium | reverse complement strand
AGAGCACAACACTTTTAATGTTGGGGTCCTGGGTTCGAGCCCCAGGCGGATCACAGAACAAATCGACAAGATGCCGCAAATCGCTGAAACTAAGACAGTTTCAGCGATTTTTGTAATATCCCTATCCGGCAGAATAGTGTACATTGTGAGGTATGGCGGCTCAGTTGTAATTCTTGGGGGATTGCGTTAAAAATCGTATTTTGTTGTAATTCAGAATCAAATTGCAACCTTTCTTCCTCCGATAAACGCTCATATTCTGTATGTATTATATCCGATTCAACCTTGATATAGGTAGCGTAACAAAGCATCCAAATAAACTGGCAGAATGCTGCAGAAATACGAACTTTATTTATTTGTGTCAATTCAGCAGAATTGTCAATCTTTCCTTCCTTATCAATATACTCAATTTCAGGGCATAATCCGGCTATAGATGATTCTATAGATAAAGATTGATATTTGGCAAAAGTTTCAGATACGTTTTGACTTTATTTGTAAATAGGATATTCCATGATAAAATGCTTCCAATAAGTAAGTGTTCATTTCTTTGTTGTTCTCAAAGGTGTCTTTTTACGTAACCCTTTCAGCCACTATGTTTATAAAACATAGTGAATTGAATTACTAAAGTTCTAGAGAGTTTTCTTTCAATAAAAAATCAAAAATACTCATCGTTGTAATGCCCTGTTCGTCACGTGTCACCGGACACTCCTCACCAAGAACTATAATCTTCTTGAAAGAGTCATCCACCTTTAGCAATGAAGCCCGTTCCTGCTTTATTTTTTCTTCAGATTCCATTCTATAGGCAGATTGGATGTAATATCTGCGGCTTCCCAAATTGCAGACAAAATCCACTTCCAAATTGGCTCGTTGTGGCTTTCCTTCCTCATTCTTTGTGTAAGTGGGCACAGTACCGACATCCACATTGAACCCCCGCACACGCATCTCATTGTATATGAGATTTTCCATCAGATGACTTTTCTCATATTGCCGGAAATTGATACGGGCATTACGCAACCCCAAGTCCATAAAATAATATTTATAGGGAGAGTTGACATAGCGTTTACCCTTTATATCGTAACGGGTGGACTTTTCCACAAGAAACGAATCGCACAGATAATCAATGTAATCCTTGATGGTATCGTATGATATGACCGATTTTTTTTCGCTGCGGAAAGTGTTTGCCAACTTGTTTGGATTAGTCAAAGCACCGATGCCCGAAGCCATAATGTTGATAAGTTCCTCCAAATCATCATCCTTGCGTATATCATAGCGATCTTTAATATCCTTGATGTAAGTTTCGTCAAACAACGTTTTCAAGAATTTTGTCTTTTGTTCTTCCGTTGTATATGACAATATCTGCGGCAATCCACCATACAGCATATATTCATTCAATCCGGCTTGAACCGAACCTTTGTATGCCGACATATATTCGCAAAAGCACAAAGGATACATCTTCACCTCATATCCACGCCCCCGAAATTCAGTAATGATGTCTTTGGACAGGAATTCGGCATTGCTACCTGTGACATATACATCCACATGTCGTATCTTCAGGAAACCGTTCAGCACATCCTCGAAATGTTCAACCATCTGTACCTCATCCAATAAGATATAGTGCATCCGATCGTCCGTAATACGGCTTTCTATGTATGAATACAAATTATCTGGATTGCGCAAAGCCCTGTTCTTAAAGTCTTCGAGGTCTATCTTAATGATATGGTCATGTGCTATTCCTTGTTCTTCAAGATAAGACACAAATATATCAAACAACAGATATGACTTTCCGCATCTGCGCATTCCTGTTATGACTTTTATCATGCCGTTTCCTTGCAAGGAAACAAGCTCGTTCAAATAATGATCACGCTGTATCATAGTCCTAATCGAAAATTATGTGATATTCATCAAAGATTTCGACTACAAAATTAAGTCCTTTTTCTGAGCCTCCAAACAACTAATCGAAAAAACTGTTATCATACACACATTTTTAGAGTAGCGATAGTGCGTTTTCAAAAGTTAATACTGCCTTTGCATCAAATAAAAGCCTCAGAGTGGCACGCAAAATGCAGAAAGTATCACGCTGCAAAATCGGTAGAGATTATTTTGAAGATTGAAAGTCACAACTGAATATCAGAGGATTAAAAGATATGAGTGAATCCCAGGCGGATCACTGAAAACAAAAGAAAAATCAAGCAAATCCCTGATAATCAAACATTATTAGGAATTTTTCTGACAGGTAGCAGAAAATAGCCGTTTCAAGCATTATGGCGCATAGTAATAAACCTGTGTCAGAATCAAAAAATTAGTACCTTTGCCAAAAAGATAAATTGCAATGGAAAAGAACCCTTACATAGAGTTGGCTGAGTGTCTTCTGTCGGAAGAGATGGTCGAGTATTTTGAGGTAGTCATGGTAGAGAAGACCTTGGAGACTCTCGACGTGACATTGGAAGAACGCGACAATGGATTCGAGGGCTATAAGCCCGGTCAGCTTCACCCAAATGGATTCTATGAGGAAAGCATCGTTCGTGATTATCCGGTCAGAGGACGCAAGATGCCGTTCCATATCAAGCGGCGTCGCTGGGTGGATGTCGAGACAGGCAAAAGCGTCAGCCGGCGCTGGGATTTAGTCACCAAAGACACCCACTTCTCGAAAGAGTCTGCGGCTTTTTTAAAAGATATGCTTGGACAGATACCCGATTACGGGCCGCTCTCTTGAATGGTTGTTTGATATAGACGGAGATCTGTTTGAGCGTCAGTACAAGCGCCATCCGAGCGGTTACTGGCAATGGAAGGACTCGACCGAGAGCCTTCACGCGGAGCAATGGCGCGTGTTTCCGCAGAATATAGGCGCTCACCTGAGCATTGACGAGCCCTCGCTAAGCTGCGGAGAACTTTATACCATCGTTACCAACAAGGATGCCCACGGTAGAAAAAACGCCATCGTGGCAATAGTACTTGGAACAGATGCCGATACGGTTATCCATGCTTTGCGTCAGATAAATAGCGCATTGCGCAATAAAGTGACAGAGGTGACGCTAGATCTGTTGGATAGTATGAACAGGATATAC
>CAMYSW010000381.1:0-3080 GCA_947297425.1 uncultured Porphyromonadaceae bacterium | reverse complement strand
AGAAACTGTTTAAATTTAATTGTGAGGTTCATTGAGAGGATTTTATGAGGTGTTTTTACGAGTCGAAGAGGGAGTATAGCGGGCTATGTGACCGATGAGACTCGGTGAAAACAACCATAAAAGGCCTCAAGGAAGCCACAAGATTCACTATATAAAAAATTTCGAATTAAATTTAAACAGTTTCTTACACCTAAAGATATGATAACAATGCAGTCACCAATGCTTTGTTATCACGTTTATCCCTAACTGCTATCCTTATAAATTCCTTATCATGTGGGAAGCCGCGCTTACCGCTACAATCCTTAATGAGAATATTATGATCCTTGAGAAGCAGAACAGCGAGTTCATGTGCCGTAAACCGATCTGTCACTTCACACAGGAAATAATTAGCCTGCGATGGCAAAACCCTAAGATAAGGAACAAGTTTAAGGATATTCTCAAAACGATCCCGTTCTTCTTTGAATTTGTCACACGCCAACCTGTAAGAATCTTCATACTTTCCGAATATCTGCATATAATATTCTGCAAACGAATTTATATTCCAAATAGAAACCTCCTTGCGTATATTTGAGATCATTGACCTATCGGAAGATGCAATAACACCCAACCTCAAACCAGGCACTCCATAGCTCTTTGATATGGATTTCACCACATACAGATAGGGATATTTCTCAAGGATATCATTCTTGATAAGAGACATATTTTTATCTACTGTTGAAAAATCAACAAAAGACTCGTCTATCACGAGTTTGATGCCTCGCTCTCCCGACCATCCTGCCAATTTGTTTAATTCTTGCCAGCTAAGTATGTTTCCGGAAGGATTATGCGGGTTGATCACTATCAAATTATCAACCTCATGTTCAGAAAAATAAGCGATTATATCATCTGATGTATATCGGAAATCAGGATAGCTTGTTTCATAAATCACCAGCTTTTCTTTATCTATACGATTAGGATATTCTTCAAACGTCGGATATATCACGCCTATCTTACCTCTTAGATTCTCAACAAGCACCTTAATCAGTTCTGCAGCACCATTCCCAACTGCAATATAATCGCTTTTTACATTGAAATATTTCGAAGCCAGCATAGAATTAACACCCATGCCGGAGGGATACTGACGGAGCAATGTTCCGAAGTTTGATCCGATCTCGTCAACCATCCTTTCCGGAGGAAAATAAGGATTCACGAGATAACAGAAATCGAGCAGGCATTGATATCTCCAATATCCCCCATATGAATGGTTAAGGTTATATAAACGGCATTCCGGATCTGCAAACATAGTCTCGGCAATATGCAAATCCTGAATGTCATCGATCTCGTACCAACCGTTGGCATCTACAGGAACACCTTTTATACGGATATTACCCACCAATACAAGAAGACTGAGCACCTGCTCATAATATTCATTTTCGCCTATCGACTTTATATATGCCTCAAGAAAGGGAATATATTGGGAATTAATAAACGAACGAGACAGCTTGTATATATTTACTGTCTTATAGTAATTGTCTATATCTGAATAGCAGAAAGCCTTTTTATTTATAAAATTAACAATATTATTGTCGCCATCTATCTTCACCATTGTTCCATCCATCCATCTCTCATATTTGGAGACTAATGCACAATCGGGATAAGGATATGACAATAATTCATCCAACAGTTCATTCTCAAATATGATATCCGACTCAAGAAGCAGCGTATCATCCTCTTGAAATAATGACCTGGTAAGCCATAATGAATAAATATTGTTGGTCTTATCATATTTGCTATTCTCAACAAACATAATATTCTCGCCGGGATATCGAGACTTCAAATAGTTCTTAAGCTTGTCACCTTCATAGCCTATGACTATAATGATACGTGACAATGACAGACTTAAGAGATGATCCATCATCCTGTCAATGAGTTTCTCATTATTGACAGAAATCATACATTTTGTATTATTCGCTGTCAGATCACCAAGCCTACGCCCCATTCCGGCGGCTAATATTATTGCTTGCATAGCTACATCTTTATAGTACGTTCTTTATATTCCCGGATTCTTTGCCACTTTGATAAGCTGTTCCAGCGAACTTGATTTCTTCGGGCGCTGCTCCACGCAATGATCAAAGAAGGAAAGGCGGTGAATGTCGCTGCCACACACATCTATCATACCTTCCTTTAGCAGCCACTCGCTTTTCTTGCGTGCCGACTCTCCGTAGCCCCCTACAAGAGAGATGAAGTTGGTCTGAAACAACACGCCGCGTTCTTTCCATTTGCGGTAATCGCTCTCATCCATATAGCGGTAACGCTCCGGATGGGCAAGCACAGGGGTGTAGCCGAGACTCAACACACCTTCGATCATCTCTTCCATGCCATAAGGGGGATTCATGTAGCTTGTCTCCACAAGGAGATGCTTCCCTGCATCCCCGATCGGAAGAAACAAATTATCCTCCAGACGCTCCTCAAACAAAGAATCAAGCATATTCTCGGAAGCCAGCCGCAATTCTATAGGTCCGTCATAGGCATCCTCAAGCTCCGAGAACCGTTCCCGAAGCTCCGCAGGAGTATTGGGATAATCCTCCATCACATGAGGTGTGAGCCACACTTTTTTTATACCGACATCCTCATATCGCTTCAAGACTGCAAGAGAATCCTCGATAGTCTTGATTCCATCGTCAACTCCCGGAAGTATGTGGGAATGCCAATCTGTGAAACCGGCAAACAATCCGGATTCTATTAATTTATCTGTAGATTTAAAAGGCCACATAATTTATCATCCATAATAATCGTATGCGCCATATGCCTTACGGCTGGCACGCTCCGTGCCGTTCAGCACTATACACATCTGCTTGAAGCGCTTGCTACGATATATCGTATCAATATTCGGGAGATCTTTACGATCAAGCAAGCCGGCACGGACTACAAATATCGTGCGGTCCACAAACCTTTCGATGATCTGCGTGTCCACAACTATATCCGCCGGAGGACAATCCACGAAGACATAGTCATACTCTTTCCTCGCCTCTGACAGGAACTTTTCAAGACGACCGTTATCCAGAAGTTCAGACGGGTTGGGAGGGCGATGACCTATAGGC
>CAMYSW010000380.1:0-3090 GCA_947297425.1 uncultured Porphyromonadaceae bacterium | reverse complement strand
GGCCCATTTTTTAATGAGCGAACGGCCCACTTTTCAGTGAGTATTTACAGCGTATTAACCAGGGACTTGTTAGTTTCTGAGATCTCCGGCGTGTCAGGTTTATCATTTCCGGAATCGGGTTCGTCACCGCTTTTACAAGCAGACACCCCGAAAGTAAGGGCGCATGCCGCGAATGCGTATAAACCACGTTCCAAAATATTTGACAATCGGTTTGACTTCATTTTTGAGTTGTATAAGTATTATTTAGTTAAAGTGATTTTTAGGGGGGACTGCGCAAATTTGCGCAGTCCCTTTATTTTGCATATGCAAAATAACTAAAAATTCCCAACTCAATTGAGGTTAATTGAATAGAAAAGGAGCTTGTTCTCATCTCCGTTTGCCTCACCCTTGAAGACACCGATAGTGATCATCACGTCCTGACCGTTAAATTCGGAAAGGTCATAGACAAAGTCGCAATATCCTGCCGGATTATTTGCATCACCACCCTCATGCATGAACTTCCAACATCCGTCAGCCGCCGCCTCAGCGAAATTGGCAGTGTTGCTTGCCGGAGAAAGATGTTTCACTGTGCCATCGTTAGTGATAGCTGTTATCTTAAAGAATGTAGCGTTCGTAGAGCTGAAGTTACGGGTCTTGAGAGTAAACTTGTTATGACCCGGTGCAATGGAGAATTTGGAATAGAAATAAGATTCAGGAACCTTAGTGCTGACATCCTGACCTCCACGAGTCTTGATGAGGAAACCTTCACCGGGGAACACTTCCGGGTCTTTTGTCAAAGGAACGAAACTCCATTCGGCAGCAACGTGATGAACAGGTATCCATGCACGATAAGCCTCGAAGTAATTATCGCGGTTACCGCTTATAGGACTGATGCCGGTAAATGAACTTGTCTGGTTAGGCATAGTGGAGCGAACCATCTCAAGAGTCATCTTCCATCCTTCAAGACCGGGAACTTCTGTGCCGGGCAACCATGCCCAAAGGCTTGAGATAGGCTCTGCGGTGAAAGCGATACGGCGGATAACGAACTGTTTCCAATAGTCACCTTTCTCTGCACGGAATGTTCCGATGGCGATAATCACCTCTTTGCCGATATATTCACTGAGGTCGGTAACGATCTGCTGATAATTCTCAGAAGCAAGAGTTTGAACGCCACCTATAAGGCGAGCTTTGGGCTCTGCATCGCTAAGGTCAACCACCTGAACACCGAAATGAGCGGGCGCATCGGCAGAAGCACTGTGTGTGCGAGATTCAAGTGTCATCAAATAATTGTCAGCGGTAATAAGCTTCGAACCATATACGTAAGTGTCGAACATCTCCATATCTACCGGATTGTTACGCTGATCGTCAGACGAATTGCGGATACGGAGTGTTGTTCATTCGTTCTGCTCCTCATAATCACCTACGAAATCAAGTGTGCACATATAGTTACAAGCCCAGTCCCAATGAGGATAGTTTTCTGCATTACGTCCACCACGATATTCATTATAATACCACTTCTGAGCATCAGCAAGCTGATACTTGGTTTTTCCACGCAACACCTCGTTAGCACCCATTGTGGCATCGACAGTAACGGCATCTGCATCCCCAAAAGAATCAGCGCTGACATTCTTTGTCACGTCATTATATCCCGGATAAGAGAATGTAACCGTGTAATCCTTTTTAGTAAGGTTACGCAATTCATACTCACCTTGGGCATTGGTCTCGGTAACCTGGAAATCGCTGACCTTGACGGTAGCACCCTGAAGCGGTGAATTGTTCTTAGTTGCATCGTAGACAACACCCTTGATCATGGCACTGGCATATACGAGTTCAACGTTCACGGTCGCCTTGGCATCCGTAAACTTCTTGGCAACCACCGTAACTGCTGCAGATTCATAGCCATCCCTGGCAAACAGGATTATACCGGAAGTCATCGGGACATTGGAGAGGGAATACTCTCCTTCTGAATTGGTAGTGGCTGATATGCCGTTGGTGGGCATAGAGACATTAACACCGGAAACAGGACGCGCCTGTTCGTCAGTCACAACGCCGGAAACGGTGCCAAGCCCTACGGGACCTTCCTCATCACCATCCTTGCTACATGATGTAACGGAGAAAGCCAGACAGCCGGAAATGACCGCGAGACCGACATTCTTAAGAAGTTTAGATAAATTCATGATAGTTAGTTATTATATATATTTTGGTATATTCTGTTTGTCTTCTATTAAACCCGACACCAATCTGTTTTTACCTTAAAATTTTCTACCTGTCAAAAAACCGAACTAATAACTTTTTTCTAAACCAATACTAACCTTTATCTTTTTCACCTGTTGCATGACTTAAAATCAATCAGCATGCAAAACGTTTTGGTGTATAAATGTTAAATCACTTCAACATCTGTTAAAATTTCATGACGCAAAATAAACAGCAAAACGTCATGTCATTGTAACCGAGTCCTGCCAAATCAGTATACATATGAATGTGTATACATATTTGGCAGAACTGGAAACATTCTATTTGTTACTTGTTTGTCATTTAAAACCATGCGGTTTCTTACTGAAAATCTTACGGATCCTGTCCATATCAAATTTCGAAGAGCGGTCATAATTGTATATTCCGTTCTGCTCCTGCTCAACGTCCGTAAGCTGGGTATAGCAATATCCGGACATGTAAGGCACATTCAGGATAACGTCGGTAAGCTTCTCAAGGCGGTCATAAAACTCCTCAAGAGTGCGTGGAGAATCACCATACCCCCAAGAGTTGTCTGCAAACTGGCTTCCGTCAACCCATTTAATACCGCCATATTCGTCAATAAGGAAGGGCTGTCCACCATAACTAACCTCCTTGGAAGGATCAAGCTGGGGATACCTGCCATCTTCCTTGATCACGAAATAGTCAGCCAATTTGTCTGGATTCTGTTCATAACTATGAACCGTCCAAAGATCGGTGATGACATGATAATTGCCACTAGTTTCATTGACCGGACGATAATCAAGATTATGCGTAAGGTTATATACATCCGTAAGCAAACGGTCATGCTGCATCGCCTGTTCGCTGTCGCCGGGACGCTCCCATGTCTCATTGAACGGAGTCCATGCTATTATCGAAGGG
>CAMYSW010000379.1:0-3110 GCA_947297425.1 uncultured Porphyromonadaceae bacterium | reverse complement strand
GCTGTGACTGTCGGCTATGTGACTGCGAATTGAAAAGGCTGTCGAGATTTCTGAATTTGAACTGCTCTCCGACATCAGAACCTTTCACCTTGTAGTCGCCAAGTTGGAAGGAAACGCCCTGCATCTCGGTAGTGCCACGGCGGTATTTCGGAATGATTGAGATGTTCTTTTTAGCCAACTCACGCGCAAAACTATTCCAGTCGCGGGCATTTTTCAATGCTTCCGTGGCGGCGATTCTTATCTCCGCTTTTGCTCTTTCGATGCCGTGCAGTTTCTCCAAATCGGGATTCTCCTGCTTGGGCAGAGCGAGTCCATACTTCCGCGTCAATGCCTCGCAGACCTTCTTATTCTTGTAGCGGTTGCGTCCGCACTCCATACGCTTGCCGTTGTTGCCTACCATGTTGAACACGATATGGCAGTGCGGTTTGTCGGTTTCGTAATGGCGGACAATAAGCCATTGGGTCTTGTCAAGTCCCATCATCCTGATGTAATCTCTCGCTATCTGAAGCATCTTTTTATCAGATAATTTCGGTCTGTCCTCGGCGGCGAAAGACAATGTTATGTGTCCGGCAGGATTGCTTATTCGATGATTCAGCATAGACTGAGATTCAAAACTTGCGATTATCTGACGGCGTTTCGTCCCCAACAGACCATCGCTTCCGAGTATCTTCCAAGTGTCGGGAGTGAATATTCTTTTGTCGTGTTTCTCGCGGGTGACATAGTCAACCTTTGAACCGAACGACCCGGATTTCAAAATTTTTCCTATCATCTTTGTGTCCGTTTTTTGAGATTTATGAGGATGTCGGCCACCATGTCAAGGCAGAAATTAGCCTTGTCTTCAATAGCGGTCAATCCCTCGGTATTGCCTGTATGGGCGATTTGATTGAGATTGGGTCCGAGTTTTTTCAACTCGTGGATAAGGGCTTTTTCCTCGTCAGAGAGGAATGCGATGATGACATCCTCCAAAGCCCGGATGCGGACATATTCAGCCTTGTTCATACCTGCCTTTGCCGAGAGAATATCAACGCGGTCATACTCGCCGTCATTGAAACTTATCTTGACATACCTGTCTCTTTTTGCCGAGCCGAGGCGCGGTCTTCCATTCGATTTATCCATGTTGTAAATCATTGTAATCGGTGTAACCATTATACTGGAATATGCGACCATCGGGAGGCAGGCAATCAACCGTCAGGCGGTCGGATTGCCCCCTTTTGAGGAACTCAAAAGGTATCTTGCCCACTACTACTGAATCAGGCTGCGCAGCATACCTCCGTTTCCATCCCTGACGGGACTCTGTGCCTCCCGATTAGTCGCTTATTTCCGGCTGTCAATTCTCAGAGTTTGCGCCATGCCTCGAGGTCGTCGCCGAACAGGTCGAGATGCTCGCAGATGATGCGCTCGGCATAGCTGCCTACGTTGGCACCACGGTCGCCGAGGATTCTGGCGTAACGTTCAAGTCGCTCCCATGTGGCATCGCTGATGTTGAGCGAATGTCGCTTGACAATCTTCACCGGGATGAGATATGTTTCCTTGTATTCGCCGAACTCCAGCTTACGCTGTTTTATGCCCACACGCTGTTGTTTAGGTTGTGTGGGTGCAGTCTGTTCATCGTTGAACAGATTGGCGGTGTTGTCGGGAGTGTTGCGGTCGTTGCTGTTAACAGCAACATCAGAGTTGTCGATGTTGACAGGCATAGCTGGGTCAACGGGATTGGGAGTAGTATCAGATTTCATAATATCATCAGATTTGGGAGTTATACAATCGGTAGATGTTTTGCCAGTCTTGGGTGTTGACATGGCGGTGGAGGGAGAGGGTGTTGACTGAGATTTCTTGTTAGTCATTTTTTCTCGTTTATACGGTTTGACAATGGAGTTTCGGTTGTCGGGTTATATCGTTCAACCGATACTAATTCGAGTTGCAGGTCATCTATGAATTTCTGCAACATCGGATACTTTCTAATCATACTTTGCAGCACGGCTTGGTCTGGCTCGATTTGCAGTAGATAATCGGCAATATCATATCCGGCTGACTTGTCAGTATCATCGGCAACATCATTCATAAAGTTGAAGATGGTGGCTTCGATACCGAGCGACTTCATCAATGGTAGTTTCTGCCCCCACTGCTCTGTCGCGCCCAAATCGGGATAGAGGATAACCTGCCGTCCACGGAGAACCCGGAGTGCATCGGCATTGAGACATCCGTTCTTGCCTCCGGTGGCGAGCCATACATATTCGGGCAGATACCAGCTCGCTATCAGTGCCGTCTTCTCGCTCTCGACCAATGCAACAGGCTTGCCACGGTTCATCGGCAACAGATGTTCACCGAAAAAACATTGACGGAGATTGTAGTCCGGCAACTTCATCAGCGAGTGGGCCCACGACACATGGTTAAATGGCTCCTTGACACGCTTGCCGCTCCCGGCATCGTAGAGCATCACTTTCCCGGTGCGGACACGTCCGTTGATGTCGGTCTGCCAGAACACACAAGCCCCCGGCCAGTGCTTCGATGTGCCAACGCAATACTCTCTCATCAGTCTCTCCGCATCATCGGACCCGAACTTCGATTTGAGGAACAGAAAGAGATTGTTACGGTCATATCCGTGCAGAGTCTGTGCAACAGTCTCTGCCTCTATGAAAGAGGCTGGCTTGGGTGTCTCGGCCGGCGTGGCTCTGCTGGCTGACGGAGCTGACCAATCGGAGTGCTGAGGCTTGTCCTGCGGATTGCGCTCAAAATATTCCTTTGGCGTGAGGTGATAGCCACAACTCTGCTCATGGTCGCACCTGCCAACATCATCAGGGAACGAGACTTGTTTCTCGGTGTCGATGTATCGTGAGAAACAGCGTTTCTTGTGACAGGCAGGGCAAGTGTGGCGGCTTCCAACACCACGGTAGGGTTGGAGGATAAATCGGTGTTCGCTCATAATCCCATCAAAATTTTGGTTGCATTATCCGCATTATTTGCATTATGGTGGGTGGAAAATGCGGAAAGTGCAGAAAATGCAGGGTTATAATCATAATTTCGCTTAGACTCCGTGACGTACCTTCTGGAAATGGATGCCGGTGAACCGCTTTACAAAATCCTTGAAAGTCCGCTCTGCCATAGAATTGGCT
>CAMYSW010000378.1:0-3138 GCA_947297425.1 uncultured Porphyromonadaceae bacterium | reverse complement strand
CTTTAGGCTTTAGGTGTTAGGCTTTAGGTGTTAGGCTTTAGGTGTTAGGCTTTAGTATATAAAAACCCTTCCCTGCATCAAAACCTAACGCCTAATGCCTAAAACCTAAAGCCTCTAATTATACATTTTTTCGATTTCGCGGGCATAACGCGCGTTAACCACTGGACGGCGCACCTTCATCGTATTGGTAACTTCACCGTTCATGATGGAGAAATGATGGGGAAGAAGGGTTATCTTCTTGATCTTCTCAAATTCAGCAAGGTCTGCCTGAATCGGATTTATTTCCGACATCATGAAGCTTACCGTGCGCGGATCGGCACAAAGTGCGGCACTGTCTTCGGTAGGAATACCCTCTTTCTCTGCCCAGCGACGGAGCTGTGAAAGATTAGGCACGACAAGCGCCGTGACATATTTGCGCTGATCGCCAATGACTGCCACTTCGTCAATATACTTATTCTCGGCAAGGCGGCTCTCCATCATCTGCGGGGCAATATATTTTCCGTTGGATGTCTTGAATAGATCCTTGACACGCTCCGTAAGCACCAATGCTCCGGAAGGAGTGAAATGTCCTGCGTCACCGGTGCGGAAATATCCGTCTTCAGTAAAAGCTTTTGCATTTGCTTCCGGATTGTTATAATATCCCGGAGTGACAGTTGCCGCTTTTACAAGAATTTCCCCGTTATCGTCGATACGCACTTTCACTCCCGGCAATGGACGGCCAACCGTGCCGATTTCATAATCCACATCGGGGAAACAGCTGACAGTCGCCGTGGTCTCGCTCAACCCATAACCGATAATTATATCTATGCCCACCGAATGCATGAACTCGCATATACGGTTGCTGAGGGGGGCACCCGCAGTCGGAAAGAAATTAGGATTAGGGATTCCGATGGCATGTTTAAGTTTAGAGAAAATACGTTTATCCCAGAACTGATATTCCTTCTCTACAAGCCATGGAGCCTTCTTTCCTACCCTGCGGTAATCCAGATTACGCTTATGTCCGATAAGCAATGCCCTGTTTACCATAGCGCGCTGGAAACTGCTCATACCGGCAATTTTCTCCCGAACCCCGGCATAAACCTTTTCCCAGAAACGCGGCACGCAACACATGACATTCGGTTTGACCTCATGAATCGTATCCTGAATCAGGCGCGGATCATAATTGACCGCAATCGCAAGACCCCGCGTAATGCAGAAGAAACACCAAGCTTTTTCAAGAATATGCGACATAGGCAGGAAAGCCATCGAAAGGTCATCATCATTAATGCCGCTCAAGAGCTTGATATGCATCTCGATTGCCGCATCATAATTGGAATGGGAGATAACCACCCCTTTTGGCTCCCCGGTAGTGCCTGAAGTATAAATCAAAGTTGCAACATCTTCCGGGAGTCCACGCTCAGCGCGTTCTTCCACTTCTTTAGCTACCTCCTCGGAAGCGGTCATGCCGAGACGCACGAAGTCATCCCAAAATATCGACACGGTGTCATCCTCGCGAAGATCGAGTCCGTCATTCTTGAAAATCACTATCCTGCGAATCTTATCTGGATTCGCTTTCCAGTGATTATAAGCGAGTGGATACTGGTGGCTGTCGCCAACAAAAAGCACGGAGGCACCACCGTCGGCTACAATGAAATCATACTGCGCCTGCGAACTGCTCGAATAGATAGGGATACATGAAAGACGATTCTTGAACGCGCCTAATTCCGTGATCAATATCTGGGGGGTATTTGGAGAACAGATAGCAACCCTATCTTTTTCTACAAGACCGAGCAATGCCAAAGATTTAGCAGCCACTTCCACCTGCACGGCAAACTCCTCCCAAGGAGTCGAAAGCCATTCACCATCTTTGCGCCAGCAGAAGCGGTAAGCCTCCCGGCCATGCAGCTTCCGGGCATTTTCAGCCACTATTTCAACCAATTTATTTGCCATAGGGTCATATGAACCACATGATTACTCTTTTAAAACGGCTTCGCCGTTCCACATAGTTCACTGCAAAATTAACAAATTTCCACCCAACCGCCAAAACCATTTCATCATTGTATCCTCTATAATCTCTACGACCGGCAACAAACAATCCTTCTTTTATGAAAAGAGAAACGCCAACCTTGGAAGCGAAAATACGCCAACTTTGGAAGCAAAAATGCGCCAACTTTGGAAATTATACACACAAACACTTGATTATCTGAAATTAATACATTACTTTTGTATAAGTAAAATATTACCTTATGGATAATTATAGAAAACGAATAATGGACCGAATTATCAAAGACGAACTTGATGCTATGGGCGCAGTTCTGATTGAGGGACCTAAGGCATGTGGCAAGACAACCACTGCTGAACAAATTTGCGAAAGCGTTATCTATATGGATGATCCGGTTAAAAGCGCCCAATATCTGCAAATGATTGAAACTGATATCAGTTATATCTTAGCCGGACAGACACCACGTCTCATCGACGAGTGGCAGATTGCAACTAAAATTTGGGATGCTGTTCGTTATGAGGTAGATCACCGCCATGGTGATGGACAATTCATACTTACAGGATCCGCCGTTCCTCCTAAGAAGGAAAAAGATAAGATGAAGCATTCCGGTGCCGGACGCATATCGTGGCTGACCATGCGACCGATGTCATTATGGGAGTCTGGCAACTCAAGTGGAGAAGTTAGTTTGTCTCAGCTTTTCAATGCTAATAAAAGCACACCAATTAGAGGACAATCCGCATTGAAACTAAGCGACATAGCATTCCTTACATGCCGTGGAGGATGGCCTAAAGCATCGAATAAAGGATTTGAGAAATCTGCTCTGCGTCAGTCAATCAATTATTTCGAGGCAATTGTTCGCACTGATATATCCCGCGTAGATGATGTCGAGCGTGATGAGCAGCGAACACGTCGGATTATGAGATCTTTGGCAAGATTTCAAGGCGCACAAGTAAGTACTCAAGCCATTGTGGAAGACATTAAGGCAAACGATACGACAGAACTAAGCGACAAAACTGTATACTCATACCTCAATGCCCTCAAAGCTATTTTCGTAATAGAGGATATGCCTGCATGGAATCCAAACCTTCGCAGCAAGACCGCTATTCGCACTTCTGACACAAGATACTATTCCGACCCGTCAATCGCATGTGCAGCAC
>CAMYSW010000377.1:0-3159 GCA_947297425.1 uncultured Porphyromonadaceae bacterium | reverse complement strand
GATATGGGGTGAGGAGGTATGAGTAGGTATGAGGGGGAGAGGGTTGTGGGGTGAGGATAAAGAGAGGGGGAGGGAGGGGTTAAGGAGCTTTTTTGTGGAGGAGGGGGATTATGTAGAGGAAGAGGGAGAAGAGGATGAGCTTGGAATTGCCGTTGCGTTCTATGTGTCTTGACGCCTCTTCTATGCGGCTGACTATTTCTTCGACATTGCCATGGTGGATGAATGGGGAGAAACGGCTTGAAAATGCTTCTTCATCAGGTGTCATGGAGGAGAGGGAGGATATCTTGAGATTGTAGATGAAGTTTTCGCGTGCCATGCGGCTCATGTATCCGAGAAACCGTCGAAGTTTCTCGCGACCAAGTCCGGATGCGGCGTCACCGATTTCGCGTAGTTTCGCCGGCTTCTTAGCGTAGGCGGCACGCATTATCTCCTGAAACAGATTCTGGAACTCCTCCCGTTCGCCGGAATGAGAGGCGAGTTCATCCGCTTTGGAGATTCTTCCTTCGGCGAGACGTGCTATCGTGCGTGCAGATTCTGTGTCAACTTTAAATTTGTCTTTTATATATTCTTCAAGTTGCGATTGCTCCGCCGGCTGCATGTTGAATCTGCGCGTCCGTGAGGAGATAGTGGGCAACACTTCAGCCTCATTGTCGGAAACGAGCAGGAAGACAGTGCCATCTGTGGGTTCTTCGATAACTTTGAGCAGTTTATTTGCGGCTGCCGGCTGAAGTTTTTCAGGCAACCATATCACAAAGAATTTATATTTTGACGTGAATGAAGAGTATGCGTCTGCCCTGACTATATTGTCGGCGTCATTCACATATATTATAGGCTGGGAATTGCCGGCATCGATAAGTTCGTGCCATTTTTCCGGAGGCATCCATGGATACTCCTCGAGCATTCGCTTCCATGCCTCGATACGATCCTCCGACGATTCTATTTTCTGAGCTTTGTTTTTTACGATGGGGTAAATGAAATGAACGTCTGGATGATTAAAAGAGGCATGCTGACGGCAGGAAGGGCATTCGCCACAAGGTTCTCCCCCGCGTGGTGAATGGCAGTGCGCATATTGCATGAATGCCCGGGCTATACTCATTTTCCCAATGCCGGAGATGCCGCAAAGCATTATGGCATGTGGCATATTGCTGCTTTCAACAAGTGCGCGTAGACTTTGCTTCGTGTTTGATTGTCCGGGTATATCAGAGAATTTCATGTTGTAATAGTTACCTGAGTTCTGCTTTTGCAAACTGCCTCTCTTTTGAATTTGTTTACAAAGTTAATAAAAAAATCACGTTTGTCAGATAAATTCTTACAATTAAATGGCGCGATTGTTCCAGATTAAAATAATTGGAGTGATTTTATTATTTTCAGGTTTATTTGTGCTATTAATTTTTACTGCTTGTTTAAAATAGCTACATTTGCATTGAACTTGTTTAATCTTGAACTTGTCTTGGCTTTTTCACAACAGTAAGCTGTTGTGAATAGCTTAGAAGCTGTTTAAATTAAACGGTATCTAAGATTAGAACCTTGTTTATGCAGGTTCTTTATTTATGAATTGAAGTGATTTGCACTTTTTACGGAAACTATGAAATCGGATGTGGCTGAAAATATGAATGAACAGAGGATTGGAGGCGGTGAATCGTTTCTTGACTCGGTTGCGAGGGCATATGTAGAGAATTTTGAAGATTTGTCGGAGTTTTGTTTTGTTTTTCCAAATAAGCGTTCAGGTACATTCTTTTTAAGGTATCTGTCAAATCAGCTTGGCAGAAAGGTGTCGGTGGCACCGGAGGTGCTTTCTATCGCCGATTTTGTTGAGAATCTTTCGGGGAGGGAAGTGGCATCGCGTATAGATATGCTCTTCCGCCTATTTAATATATATAAAGAGAACAAGTCATTGGTTCCGGGCAAGTCGGCAGGTGACGAACTTCTTGAGTTCGATTCTTTTCGCAGCTGGGGTGAGATACTTCTCTCCGACTTCAGTGAGGTTGACCAATATAATGTCGACCCGGACGTAATATTTAGCAATGTAAGTGATTATCGTGAAATTGCTTCCAATTTTCTTACGGAAGATCAAGTGGCGGTATTGGAACGCTATTTCGGATATTCACCGAGCCGCAAAGACGTGGAACGATTTTGGAAAAACCTTGTGCCCCCAGAGGGTAATTCCGACATCAAAGAACGTTTCATGTATCTATGGCAGGCTATGGCTCCTCTTTATCATTCGCTTGATGAGGCACTTGCGGCTGAAGGCCTTGCCACACCAGGCGGTGCTTACCGCATAGCCCTTGAGAGGGTGAGGGAGGAAGGGAGAAGCCTATTCAAGAATTACAGGAAAATTATATTCGTAGGATTCAATGCCCTCTCGACAACAGAAGCTCTCCTCTTTGAAGAGATATCAAAAGCCGGCGGGTATTATGAAGACGAAAAGGATGCCTTTGCAGACTTTTATTGGGATGCGACAGGACCGGTGCTGGAATCGGAGGATAGTGACGCGGCGATGTTCCTGCGGCTGAATAAGCGTAACTTCCCGTCGCCCGATTGGGCTTCGGAATATCTTGAGCGCAACCGTGTCGGAGTCATGCCAGCAGATATAAAGGTTATAGCTTCCCCCTCTAATTCTGCTCAGACCAAAATCGCGGCAATGAAAGTTGAGGAGATAATGAACAAGGTGGGGGTCGAGGATATTCGTGACGCTCGTGTTGCGGTTGTGCTTCCGGACGAGAATCTTCTCCTGCCTCTTCTATATGCATTGCCCGAATCACTTTCCGAAGTAAACCTCACGATGGGTTACTCTCTGAGACTCACTTCCGTTGCCTCGTTCCTGCATCATCTAAGACAATTGCATGCACGTAGCCGGGAAAGCCATGGCGAGACTGCATTTTTTCATGAAGACGTTAAGATGATACTGTCGCATCCTTTTGCCCATTCGCTACTCGGCAGCCGGAATGTATCCAAACTCAATACTGATATTTCCAAACATCACAGGCTGACAGTGACAGTCAACGATCTCAAGGCGGTTGTCGGAGATGTGGTTTCGGTATTTGACATTTCTGAATATGGTGTAGGCACCGCTGCCGGAATCCGTTATTTAGATGTCGTGCTCATGCATGTTGACACGGCTTTGGCGGAGGGTTCGGGGGGGATTGTTAAATCAAGGAT
>CAMYSW010000376.1:0-3216 GCA_947297425.1 uncultured Porphyromonadaceae bacterium | reverse complement strand
GTATAGACACAGTAACCTTGCAATGAAGTAGCCCGCAAAGCCGCTTTAACACCGGGCTTGGAAACCCGGCTTCCGTTTCGGGCTCGAGGTGTCTGCTTCAGGAATGACACCTCCCCGATGGCATTGCCTGAAGCCGATTCAGCGGATTGATGACGCATTTTCAACATATCCGGCGACAATTTAATACCTCGCGGCGTTTCTTTCAACTGAATAGAACCCGCATCCTTGCCAACTTCCCGGCTTATTTGTCCTGAAGCTGTCAGATTGCCTGCAGCAACAAGGATCCCGATAGAGAGCACTGATAATAATCTGTTCATAAGAAGTTGTGTTTGATGTAAATGGCAAAAACAGTGGCATTATTGCTATCTAATTTAAACTTTTTGCCACTTACAGATTAAGAATATATCAATAATATTCCACTTGTTACACGGCTCAGGATAGCCTCTGCCATCCGATACAGAATATTATTAATACTAAATTTATTCACAAAATATTCGCTCCAATATTTTATTCCGCTTGTTAATTGCATCAAATTTAAGTTAAATTTATAAAATAAGCAACAAATTTTAATTATTTTTAAAAATTTAATTTCATTTATTGTTAATTTTAAATAATAAATTATACCTTTGCAACTATAATGACATGCATCAATATGCATCAACGGCTCAATAATTATACAACCTGCCATCTGCTTGAATTTTTCCGTTCCAGTTTCGCTCCAACACAGGCACAGGCAATGAACAGCAATATAAACCTCCATGTGTATGAAAAGAAGTTTAGTTCTCTCCATTCCGTTATGCATCGCATCTCTGGCAGCAACCTCCCAGGTGAATTTTCGCGACGCCGACTTGATCAGATTACGCGAGATAGTATCCTCGGGCACCTCCGTAAAAAACGGACAAAAGTTCTCAAAGACAATGCCCTCCATAAAACATGAAAGGGTGGAAATAATCATAAGATATGACTCGGAAACCGCACTTGATGAAATAAAGTCAAAAGGCGGAGAAATCGTAAGCCTTGTGGGGACGCGAACGGCAATAATAAGCACAAGTCCGGACAAAGCCATAGATATTGCCGCATCAAACGGTGTCAGCGGAGCCAAGCTCTCCTCCCTGATAAAGCGTACAAACAACAATGCCATGACATTTTCCAACATCCCTGACATAAGGATAGGCAAAGATATTGACAAGCCTTATGACGGTAAAGGTATAGTGCTTGGAATATTCGACACGGGAATTGACCCCAACCATATCAACTTCCGAGATGAGAATGGTGAAAATCGCGTAAAAATGGTGCTTGAATATGCCGAACCGACAGCCAACCCGGAAATATATAAGACACCGGCACAGATTTCCACATTCACCAGCGACACCCGCTCCGAAAGCCATGGCACACATGTGCTCGGAATAATGGGCGGTAGTTTTTACGACACCTCTGACACAAATGCTCCGGACCTAAGGGGTGTAGCCCCTGGTGCAGAACTGATCGTGGGATGCGGAGAGGGATACAACGTGCAGATACTTGATGCGCTCGAACGCATAGGCAAATACGCCAGCGAACAAGGTAAGCCTTGTGTCATGAATTTATCTTTCGGTGATAATCTCGGGCCTCATGACGGCACCGATGAATTTACGGAGGCAATCAACGATATCGCGGAAAAATATGATGCCGTAATATGTCTCTCCGCGGGGAATGAACGCGACACTCCTTGTTCTATAATAAAGCTACTTTCGGATGAAGATCCTTACATAAAAACCCTTGCACTGAAAGGATATACAGAAGTTGAGGGATATTTCCAGACTTTTGGCTCAATAGAGATATGGGGGGAAGACAACACTCCTTTTGAAGTCTCACTTGATATCATATCCAGATCGAAACCGGATGATATACTCTATTCATTACAAATACCTGAAAAAAGGTCATCATATGCTTCGCAGGGCGACATGATCAACGAGTATCTTGACACCCGGCGTATGGACCTGATAACAGAAGGCACTGAGTTTCAAAACATATATTCTAACAGCTTCATGGGAGGCATCGCCGGTGTCGACACATACAACCACCGTTACACAGCCCAACTGAACATGTATCTTACAGCAAGATCAGCTGCAAATGCAAACAGATATTTTACCCGTATCACGATAAAGGGAAAACCGGGCAAGAAAGTTTTCATGTATTGCGACGGATCTTATATGAGTTTTGGAAACCGGAATATACCGGGGCTGGACATACCGGATGGCGCAGGAAGCAATAGCAATATGGCTTCTGGACGGAACACCCTCGCAGTAGGAAGCTACGTGTCAGCAAATATTACCGGTTCGGGATATCAGGAAGGAACAATCGGAGACATAAGCTATTTCTCATCTTATGGAGAGACGCCCGATGGCAGGATAATGCCTGATATCTGTGCTCCCGGGCAGGTAGTTGTAAGCTCCCGCAACACATACCTGTCAACGACAGGATCGGCTGCCATCTATTATCCCCTGGAATATTCCTATCAGGATTTCGAACACAAAAAGACCTATTATTGGACCTCTTGTGCCGGAACATCCCAGGCATCCCCACACATGGCGGGAATCGCGGCATTATGGCGCCAGGCAAATCCCAACCTCACTTTCAGTGAGATCCAGCAGATCGCGCGTGAAACCGCCTCCGCACCGACTTTCAATTCCACCGGATGGGGCTATGGAAAGGTTGATGCCTTGGCTGGAATAAAAGAGATATTAGGTTCATCTTCAGTATTCGACATTATTGACACCGCCACAGAGGGCATAATAATTGAGCCGCAAGGAAATGCCGTGTATCGCATATATGCACCGGGGCAGGATTGTGTCTCGGCAACAATATATTCAATTCAGGGAACGGAAGTGAAAAGCCTGACATCCTGCTCAGATTCTATGACAATAGATGCATCTTCGCTCGGAACCGGAGTCTATGTTCTGAAGGTTACCGGAAGCCACTCTTCAAGGACTCTTAAATTTACTTTGAAACAATGAAGCAGCCTTCGTTTCTACTAAATAAGTAATGAAATCTTACACTCTAAAACTTGTTATTTTGAGCTGTTCCATCTTGTAATTCAGTCGCATATCACCATATGCTCCTTCATTATGCGGCAAAAACAGCTCAAAAATAACGGCATTTTATACATGCTTCAATTTTATTAAGTAAGTGTTGGAAATTAGCTTATATTAAATTTTAGGAGATTTTGAGATGATT
>CAMYSW010000375.1:0-3230 GCA_947297425.1 uncultured Porphyromonadaceae bacterium | reverse complement strand
CGATGAACCTGCACCGTCGCAAACCCCTGACTCCAAGAAATCAATGGTGGCAGAGCCAACCACCACATACAAAGAACGGGAACCGTTAAGTTCCCGCATCATAATTGGTGGTTGTGGCGTAACTCCACCCGGAGGTTTTCGCGCCGCCGGCCCGAAACTCTAAACCAAAGGCTACCAGTCGCAAAACCTGTCAGCGGCTGGTAGCCATCACAATCTGACAGGACAAAACTGCCAATGTTAGATCTCAAAACCCTTGTTGAAAGCGGAATCACCGACTTCAACGTTACCATAAAGTATCAGGATCTCGTTAACTTCACCGACAAAATTGTTGAGCGGGTGCTTGATGAGATAATTCCGGTCGCTGGAGAAAACGCCACCGAGAGACTTATGACCAAACAGGAAGTAATGGAGAAGTTCGGTGTATGTCACACCACCCTCCACAACTGGGCGAAATCCGGAGTCCTCGTCCCCGTCAAAGTCGGTCGTAAAATCCACTACCGACAAGGAGATGTCCAAGAACTTCTCGCCCGTAAAGGCAATTAAAAATGCAAATAGCCGGCACCTTCATCACGAGGGTGTCGGCTATTGCCGTATATTTCAATTACGGTTCTGAATGAAATGACTGATTAAATCTCAATTCTTCTTCTTTTGTTTTTTCTTCCGTCCCCGAGATTATCCTGCTCGATGAGCTTCTCGTTGACGCTGATGTGGAGGTCATCAATATAATAATCGCGGCAGGGGATATTATTGGCCTTGTTATACAGAGGTTTTCCCGGTTTGCCCTTTCTTGCCCTCATACGTCGTCCGGTTTCGTAACTACCTTCAGCAGTTAAGTTGATGTTGAGCATGGTAGCAAATACCATAGTGATGTCAGCGATGGTTGCCTCGCCCTTGTTGAACGCCCCTTTGGAGTGAAGACAGTTAATGAGTTCATAGAGTCCGTTCTCTCCGTCAGTCCATGTGAGAGGTTGACCATTGGTGCAAAGGAGTTGTGAGGTAAACGAAACCAACGATTCAGGATTGAGTCCCTGTGCTTGCAGAAGCAGAGCTTTCATTGTTGCGACCAGTGAGATGGCAAGAGTGGTATAAGTTATCATCTCGATGCACTCGCTTTTCTTAGCCTCGATATTCTTGAAAATGGCGTTTAGTCGCGCCAGACAAATGTGCTTTTCAGCCCAGTGGATAGGCTTGTGAATAAAACTGATGACCTTATCAGTGAAGTGGTCGAAAGCAGTACAGATGGCGTCCAGCTTTCCTGATGTCAGGAGCTGGACAAATTCCGCTCCGACGATGTCGTTGATTTCGCTCATAGTGAATTTTGCTTTTGTGTTAATTTTTTACGATTTCCATAACTTTTGGGCGTTGTATTGGTTCGGCGGAATTGTAAAATTTCAGTAAATAGCTAATATAAAGTAAAATACAATGACAATGCTTGTATTTCAAAGTGTTAATTTGTAAATGGTATATGTAAATCTCTTTTACATATACATATAGATTCTTTACATTTTAATGTGGACAAAGTACTGGACCGGATAGCCCTAAGCGCCAACCTTTTACTCTCAGTGTCCGTTTTATACTTGACGGCTTGTCATAAATTTACTCAATAAAATCATTCTAATTATGGGCAACATGAAAATTCTTCTTTACGAGCCGGATAAAGATACAGGTTCGTTGATAACTTCCCGAATGAAGAGGGAAGGTTATGATGTGACATGGATTCCTGATTACCAAAAGGCAACCCGGAATATTGACGATGATGACTACGATGCTTCTCTAATCGAGATTGACGGCAAGCATCATTACGGTCTTAATCTTATAAAGTATCTGTTTGAACACGGGAATAATCCTTTATGTGTCTCCATATATACATCTGAGGACACATCGGCTGGGTTCGAGGCTTCAAAACTTGGCTCACAAGAAATATATGAGGTCAGACATGGCAGTTTTGAGAAATTAAACCAAATTCTCCAAAGATACAGAATACATGTCCATCTGCCGCATGTTTTCAAACACCATAGTAAGCAATTCAACAAGGCGATAAGAGACTTACGAAACCTTATAAACCACGACATTCCAGTTCTGATAATCGGAGAGTCGGGTTCAGGCAAGAGTTTTCTTGCCGAACATGTGCATAAGGATGGGACTAATAGGGATTTCCACTATGAGGAGATAAAATGCGGTGAGCTTGACAAGACACATTCAATGGAGGAACAGCTTGGTGTGGCGCGTGGATTCCGTTCTGAAATAAAACATGACCGCAAGGGCATATTTGACATTGCCAACGACAAGGGCTTGCTCTATCTTGAACAGATTCAGAATCTTCCTCCCGAATTGCAGGAAGTTGTGGCTGATGTTCTGGAGCAAAAATCTTTCAGAAGTGTCGGTTCTGATCGTATCAAGCAATTCAAGGCCCATGTGATTGCCTCCTGCAATAGTCTTGCAGAGATTAACCACGAAGGCTTCAACCGTAAGCTATACACCATCATCAGCCATAATGTAGTTCATGTACCGGCGTTGAAAGATTGCCTGTCAGACATTATCCCTAACGCCGAACAGATTATTGAGGACTTCTGTATCTCCAAAGGACGCAGAGATAAGCCAACCTTATCAACAGAGGCAAAAATTATGCTTTACACGCATCAATGGCCCGGTAATTACAGAGAACTTAAAGGTTGCATGGAGAATGCGACAGCGCGTTGTGTGGATAGTATCATAAGGAGTTCAGACCTCAATATAACATTGACTCGTGACGAAAGCCCACTCCCAACAGATGAGCGTAGCCTGATAATTCATTTCATGGTCAAGCGTAAGGGACAGAAGAATCTTGTGGCAGAAGATTTGAAGATGTCGCGTCCGACACTTGACAAGAGGCTTAAAGATTTCGGGATTGACTACAAAGTATTCAAAAATGCGAGGTCAATCAGTGACACGAACAGCAGAAGAGAGGGACACTAACCGGGGCGCTAATGGCTGACTCAGGCACAATCGCAAAATAGAGGAGAATCCGCCATTTATTAAAAAATGTTAAAGTTTTCAGATTCGATTCATTCACCCCAATTCAGCTCGAAAAAACAGCATAAAATTTGACCTAAATTTTGGGGCCGTTGACATACGGTTGACACGGACTGAATGCAAAAATCGCAAGTAGTTGACTTTTAACTACTTGCGATTTTTGGGGTGCCCAGAACAGGACTCGAACCTGCACGCCTCGCAGCACTCGCACCTGAAAC
>CAMYSW010000374.1:0-3237 GCA_947297425.1 uncultured Porphyromonadaceae bacterium | reverse complement strand
CTTTTGTAGACACATGCACACGAGGTTTAACTGACAAAAGCCAATATCCTGAAAAGTCAAGAGGAATATCCATCAGCCTTTCACCCACACCTTCTGCATACATCGGTTTGTTAAAAATAAAAAAAGGACAGTCCGCGCCTAATTCAAGAGCCAAGGCTGCCAACCTTTCATTATCTAACCGATCTGCTTCACATAGTAAAGAATTAAGGGCGCATAAAGTAAACGAAGCGTCAGCACTTCCGCCTCCCATTCCGGCTCCATCCGGAAGATTCTTGTGGAGTCTTATGGTTACCCCCCTGCATTTCAATCCTGAATTTAGTGCCTCCCCTTTCATTCGCCAGAACAGATGCGCTGCGCGACAAACAAGATTCTTTTCTTCAGGACAATCAATCTCACGACCGGTAAACACGAATCTCAATCCGTCATCACTTGATGGCGATATTTCCAACACATCGCAGAATTGAACCGGATTCTCCGGAGTGCCGGCATAGACACCTACCGGATAAAACACGGTTTGCAGATCATGATAGCCGTCTTTTCTGCGCCTCACGATCTGCAATCCTATATTGATCTTTGCGTTAACAAACCTTATCATAATATCCTCAACCATCTCCAGCCATACACTTCCTTTGCATGACGTTTGATATATCTGCCAAGAAGTTCAGGTTCTTCAACCACCTTACCATCACGTTCGGAAGCATGAATAAAATGCAACCCGTCATCTCGCTTAACAACAAAACCCATCTCCCAAACATCCTTGTCAGGCTGGGGAGTAAGAAGCATGATAAGGTCTCCGTCCTGAATTTCAGAAGCCACATTTTTCCATTCGGTGCTTTCGCGCTTCATGTGAGGGATCTTGAACGTGCGATAGCCGAACTCAACCATTCTTTGACGCTCATAAGTGGCTGAATCCTTTAAAGCCGCATACTCGTCACGGTGCCGACCTACCCAGTCCAAAGATTTGGTTTTGAAATTCTCGGAATAATCCTCAGTCAGTTCTTTAACATTTCCGCGTGAGCGGTTATCCACGATCCAGTCTCCACCATAAACCATCCTCGATGGGAAACCATTTGCCTCTCCCCTGCGGAATGTCATTTTCTCAAGAACTATCTCAAGGTCTTTCGGACGGGCATACCCGGGAGATGTGGCTGTTTTCGCAAGCGACGCAACCATGTTGACAAACGAAAAATCATCAAATCCGTCAAGTCGTATTTCCGCAACACCCAAAGAATCCTCTTTGGTGACGGGAACATATTCCACCCCGACAAGACGGGCGGCTATCGGACCGCAAATCTTCGAGGGGTCTCCACCCGGATTATAAAACTCGCGGATAATCTCCATTGCTTTTGCCGTATCAGCCTCGCAATGGAAGCGTTGAGCCTCGGCAACTATCACTGCCACGGCAAAACACATAACCGCTATAACATATCTTTTTATTCTCATTTCAATTTATTAAGAAACTGTTTAATAGCCAAGTTCCTGACCTTTCATTACAGAAGGTATCCCCTCTTTCATCCATTTGGGCATAGGGTCTCCCTTCAGGTAATGGTCGAAAAATTGCTGAAGCCTGACTGTAATATCTTTTCGGTTCTTGCGGGCACGGATATTATGAGCTTCTCCGTTATACTGAAGCATCCACACCGGTTTCTGCAGTCTTCTCAAAGCCATAAACATTTCGATGCCCTGATACCATGGCACTGCACCATCCTGGTCATTATGCATGATCAATAGCGGTGTTGTAACCCTGTTGGCATGGAAAAGAGGTGAATTTTGGATATAAAGTTCAGGAGCTTCCCAAAGGTTACGACCTATTCTGCTCTGTCCCTGCTCATACTGAGCCTGACGCGAATCGCCCGATTCCCATCTTATGCCTCCGAAAGCGGATGTCATATTTGCAACCGGAGCACCGGACCCTGCGCATGCGAACATATCTGTGCGCGTGACAAGATAAGCTGTCTGATAACCGCCCCAGCTCTGACCGTCAATACCTATACGGTCTTTGTCAATCCAAGGATAACGACGGCACATCTCCTCAACTCCTGAACATACATAATTATAACAGCTTTCTCCCGGAATCCCGGACGTATAATGAATATCCGGAACAAAAATCACATAACCTCTGCTCACATAAAACGGATAATTCACCCAACTCCAAGAAGGCTCCATCGTATAATGCCTGTAAAGGTTCTCGCTTCCTGTCTCATAGAACACACAAAGCATGGGATACTTCTTTTCAGGATCAAAATCTTCGGGAACATAAAGGACTCCGTCAGATTCTTTACCGTCATAAGCACGCCATCTGACTAACTGAGCCGTACCCCAGCTATAATCCTTCATCTGCGGATTGGCATCTGTCAATTGGCGCGCCTTTGCAAAATCATTCCCGGAGCACAACCATATATTAGGAGATTCAGAGAAATTGGCACGCTGCCATGTGTAAACATTCTTGTCCAAAGACTTACGGACTTGAGTGTAGGCATGTCCGTCAAGCACAGACACTGCCGGTTTGGCAGGCTTGCCATAAATCACCGTTGCAAGTCCGTTATACTTATCGGCATAATCAAACACTTCAAGAAGCATCTGACCGCCTCTCTTCACAAACCTTTCTTCAGGATCGGTCTTAAGATAACGGAAACGGATATTACGTCTTCTGCCTTCCCCTGCGGTGATACATTCCGGTTTCTTTATGCCTTTGGGGTCAACAGCCCATATATCGAACTTGTCATATATCAGCAGTGCGTCATCATCTGCCGCCCAACCTGCCTTCCCCCAAGGTTGTGCCGGCATAGGATGGTCATCCTCGTCATTCCATATGAGTGTAGGCATAGTTGCTGTCATATTAACGGTATCGCCTGATGCCAGGTCATAAGAATAATAGTTTTTATCTGAATACCACACCACATATTTGCCATTTGGCGACAGTTCCGCTTCTCCTGCCGGAACTTTCCCAAGCAATCTCCGGTCACCGATCTTTATATTAACCACAGATATGTCCACAGGGGCAAAATAGTTCCACTGGCTCTCCACTGAATCATCTGTCGGATCTTTCACCAAAGCCCAATCTCCATCCCAACGATCCGGAGCCTCAACAAAAGCCAAAGGTGCTGAATCTACAAGACGCTGACTCATATCTGAAAGGTCGATCACCACGGGATAGTTCTTTTCACGGGCTTTACTTACATTCTTCAGTTCTTGCGGGGGAGTCATCGGGGCATCCCATCGCCATATGTCAAGAGC
>CAMYSW010000373.1:0-3240 GCA_947297425.1 uncultured Porphyromonadaceae bacterium | reverse complement strand
AATCAATGATGATAGAGCCAACTGAGACAGAGAGCCTTGAGACTCTTGACGAGTTTATAGAGGTGATGCACAAAGTGGCTAAGGAGGCTCGGGAGAATCCCGAAATGGTCAAGAATGCTCCTCTGACAACACCAATATCTCATCCTGACGAGACCACGGCAGCTAAGAAGCCTATACTTTCCTATCGTCAGCTCAAGGCAGATCAAGATGCATAGTGACATTATAATAATAGGAGCGGGTCCTGGGGGGTATGAAACCGCCCTGGATGCCGCCCACCGTGGAAAAAGCGTTACACTTTTCAATGGTGGCGCACTCGGTGGGACATGCCTCAACGAAGGGTGCATTCCTACGAAGTGTCTTTGCCGTGACTCCGAGATGGTGATGCAGTTTAAAGAGGCTGACAAGTTCGGAATAGAAGATTTCACCTTTTCGGTAGATTTCAATAAGATCGCTTCACGCAAGCGAGATGTCACCGGACAACTCCGCGAAGGGATTGCTTCGATGCTCAAGCAGGCAAAAGTGAACGTGGTAGACGCTCATGCAAGTTTCAAGGATGACCGTACGGTTGTTGCCAATGGAGAGGAATATACAGCTGATAATATTATCATCGCTTCCGGCAGTGTGTCGAAATCATTACCTATTCCGGGTCATGACCTTGACTGTGTGATGGATTCTACTGATATTCTCAATATCGATCATATTCCGTCATCGTTGACGATTATTGGTGGGGGCGTGATAGGTATGGAGTTCGCTTCGATATTTGCAGGTCTCGGGTCAAAGGTGATCGTGATCGAGTTTATGAAGCAGATCCTTCCTCCGTTTGATTCCGATATAGCCAAACGTTTGAAACAATCGCTTTCAAAACGGGGAGTGGATATCATCACCGGTGCCGCAGCAAAGAAGATAGAGCAGAACGAGGATTATGAGATCGTAGTAACCTATGAAGCCAAAGGGAAAGAACAGACTGTAGTAAGTTCTGATTTGCTGATGGCTGTGGGGCGTGCCCCTCGTGTGGATGGTCTTAATCTTGAAGCGGCAGGCGTGGAATATTCTGTCAAGGGTATTCCCGTTGACGATAATATGCAGACAAATGTGAAGCATATATATGCGGTAGGCGATGTTAATGCCCGAATGATGCTTGCTCATGTGGCATCTTTCCAAGGTGTAAGAGCCTTGAATGCAATTGATGGAAAAAGCGATAACATCCGTTTTGACGTAATTCCTTCGGCAGTTTTCACTACCCCGGAATGCGGCATGGCGGGTCTTACTGAGGAGGAATGCAAATCTCGCGGATTGGAGATCGTGTGTGGCAAGAGTTTCTATCGTGCCAACGGCAAAGCTCTTGCCATGGGCGAGAGTGAAGGGTTGTGCAAGCTTATTTTCGATAAGGAAACCCATAGGCTTCTCGGAGCCCATATAATGGGAGCTGATGCTGCCCTTCTCGCACAGGAGGCTGTGGATTTCATGAACGCTGATGCCACGGTTGAATCTATCCGGGAGACGGTGTTCGGGCATCCGACATTAAGCGAGATCATTCTTGCGGCGGCTCACATATAAGAAGCTGTTTAAAATTTGGTGTGCCAAAGAAAAATTGCACACTTTAATTGACATTGTGAATAAAACACTGCGCACTTTGCTTCAAGGTGCGCAGTGTTTTATCTTTTTATTATCAATTGTTTGGATAAGTGAAAAATATTTTGGAATTTTGTGAACCCGCATCGGGAACCCTATGTTTGCATTAATAAAGTTTTAGAAGATTCCACTCTTTTGTGTATAAGTGTGGGTTTTCGCTACAGAAGAAAATTAAGGTTAGAATTTAGAATTATGATTGAACGTTTCTTGAAAAAGTGTGAATTTGATTCGCTTGAAGATTTCAAAATGAATTATAGCGTCAAAATCCCTGAAAATTTTAATTTCGCTTATGACGTGGTCGATAAATGGGCGGAAGAGGAGCCTGAGAAGAAGGCACTTCTTTGGACTAATGATAAGGGAGAGGAGCGCCAGTTCACTTTTGCAGACATCAAGGATGCTTCAGATCGCACAGCGTCTTTCTTCCAGAGTCTCGGTATTGGCAAAGGCGACAAAGTCATGTTGATACTCAAGCGACGCTACCAGTTCTGGTTCTCGATACTTGCCCTTCATAAATTGGGCGCGGTTTGTATTCCTGCAACCCACCTCCTTACGGACAAGGATATTATATATCGATGCAATGCCGCTAAAATTAAGGCTATAGTGGCTGTAGGTGAAGAAGTTGTGGTTGATCATATTGCCAAGGCGCTTCCGAAATGTGACACCGTGGAATGTTGCATATCCACAGGTCCTTATGTGCCTGAAGGTTGGTATGATTTCGATTCGAGTATTGCGCAAGCAAGTCCATTTCGCCGCCCGTTGCGTCATAACCGTAACGAGGATCTGTCGCTCCTTTATTTCACGTCGGGTACTACAGGGGAGCCAAAGATGGTGGCTCATGATTTTCTTTATCCTCTTGGGCACATTGTGACCGGGAAATATTGGCATAATCTTGATGAATCATCTCTGCATCTCACGCTTGCTGACACCGGATGGGGAAAGGCTGTATGGGGCAAGTTGTATGGTCAATGGTTTGCGGGTGCTAACGTTTTCGTATATGATTTCGATAAATTTCATCCTTCGGATCTTCTCGCCATTTTTGAGAAATATAATATAACTTCATTCTGTGCACCTCCCACAGTATACAGATTCCTTATTCTGGAAGATGTATCCCGGTATGATCTGTCAGCCCTGCGTTATTGCACCACAGCCGGTGAGGCTATGAATCCAAGCGTTTTTGAACGCTGGAAAGAGCTTACCGGACTTGACATAAAGGAGGCGTTCGGGCAGACGGAAACGACCCTTACAATAGGCACGTTTCCATGGATGGAGGCTAAACCCGGTTCGATGGGTGTGCCAAATCCGGAGTATGACATAGACCTTATCAATGCAGACGGAAAGAGTTGCAAACCCGGAGAGCAGGGTGAGATAGTGATATATACTGATCGCCGGAGGCCTTTAGGTCTTTTCCGTGAATACTTATATGATAAGGAACTGACTGATAAGGCGCATTCGAATGGTGTTTATAGAACAGGAGATATTGCCACGCGCGACGAGGATGGATATTTCTGGTTTGTGGGTCGTGCTGACGACGTGATAAAATCTTCCGGTTACCGTATCGGTCCGTTTGAAGTTGAAAGTTCACTTATGAGCCATCCCGCAGTTGTAGAG
>CAMYSW010000372.1:0-3244 GCA_947297425.1 uncultured Porphyromonadaceae bacterium | reverse complement strand
CAGACCCTCTGCTTGTAAGGCAGATGCTCTAAACCAGCTGAGCTAATCGCCCGATTGCGGATGCAAAGTTAAGAACAATTTTTTAATCACACAAATTTTTTTTTACTATTTTTGTAAAAATTTTTTAGCGCAAATTTTGCAACAACTTGTTAAATTTGTTTAAAGTTATTGAAAATGAATGATATAAAAAATATAAAGATCGCGGATTTTGATTATCCGCTTCCTGATGAAAAAATTCCCAGACATCCGTTGGCGGAACGGGATAGCTGCAAACTCCTTGTAAGTTTACCAAGTGGGGAGCTTTGTCATCATACTTTCTCAGACCTTCCAGGTTTCCTTCCGGAGAAGTCTCTGATGGTATGCAATGATACGCGGGTGATTAATGCGCGTATCAGGTTTGAGAAATCTACCGGTTCTAAGATTGAGGTTTTCCTTCTCGAGCCGATTGCTCCGGAAGATTATGTCTTGATGTTTCAGTCTGTCGGATCATGCCGGTGGGGATGCCTTGTGGGCAACCTTAAGAGGTGGAAGACCGGTTCGCTTGTAAAAACACTTGAAATAGGAGGGAAAAAAGTCGAACTTCGGGCATCCCGTGTGTCGGAACTTGAAGGTAATGGGCATGAAATACTTTTTGAATGGGATGATCCCGATATAACATTTGCAACCGTTGTTGATGCTGCCGGATATATCCCTATCCCTCCCTATCTGAAGCGTGATTCGGAAGAGTGCGATTCCGATGATTATCAGACTGTTTATGCGCGTGTAAAGGGGTCGGTTGCCGCTCCTACCGCAGGGCTCCATTTCACTCCGGAACTTTTCGATAAATTGCGTAAGTCTGGAATTGATGTGGCTCCGTTGACCTTGCATGTGGGAGCCGGTACGTTCCAGCCGGTGAAATCGGAGACCATAGGTGAGCATCCGATGCATACTGAAACTTTCAGTATAGACAGAAATTCAGTCGAAAAGTTAATAAAGGCAAAGCGGGAAGGAAGAAAGATAACAGCGGTAGGCACTACTTCCGTGAGGACGCTCGAGTCGCTTCCTTATTTAGGGGCACAATTGCATCGGGGAGATTTTGCCCTTCATGTTGACCAGTGGTGTCCTTATGTCTCCGGTAGCGCCCTTGTGGGTGATGCAGAGCGAGAATTAGGTCATATTCTTGAATATATGGATAAAAAGGGGGTTGACAGGTTGGCGGCTTCGACTTCTATTATGATTGCCCCCGGATTTAAATGGCGCATGGTAGATGTGATGGTGACAAATTTTCATCAGCCGCAATCCACATTGTTGCTACTCGTGTCTGCATTCCTTGATCGGAATCCGGGAAGAGAGTCGTTGCAATGGCGACAGATATATAATAATGCCCTAAGGGAGGGATACCGTTTCCTCTCTTATGGTGATGCATGTCTTCTTTTTCCGGTGGGATAATGTCGGTTCTCCAGATTAGTTTTGAAGGGGAAGGGTGTTTGGAATCCATTCCGTGTGTGAGTCTGCCGGGTTCGAAAAGCATGGCGGCAAGAATGCTGATCCTTGACTACATCCGTGGAAATGACAGGGTGCCCTGCAATTTTCCCGATTGCGATGATTCCCGCGAACTTTATGATGCGTTGCGGCAATTGCGTGAAAACAAACGGTGTGCCACTTATGATCTGGGCTCCGGAGCAACGTCCCTTCGTTTTTTTACGGCATTGGTGGCTTCCCTTGAAAATTTTGAAGGTGTTGTGGATTGTTCTCCGCAGTTGAGGAAGCGCCCTTTTGCGCAGTTCGTGGAGGCGTTGAGGGGGATTGGCGCGGACATAAAATATATGAAAAATGACGGTTCTACTCCTATATATATAAGAGGACGAAAATTAAGGGGCGGAAATGTCTCCATAGACGGGAGTGTTTCGTCGCAATTTATCTCCTCTCTTTTGATGGTTTCATCTCTATGGGATGAGCCTTTAAAATTGGATGTATCGGGAGAGGTTGTGTCATATCCATATTTAAATATGACCAAGCGGATGATTGCCCAAGAAAGTGACCTTTATATAGAACCGGATTGGTCGGCGGCGGCTTTTTTCTATGAGATGTGCATGGTCTCTCCCGGTCATGAAATAATGATTAAGGCTCTTGTGGAACCAAACAAATCCTTGCAAGGGGATGCCGGCAGTAAAAAAGTTTTCGATTTGTTGGGCATAGAGTCTCGATGGCAAGATTCCGGTGCTGTCAGTATTTGTGGAAAGCCGGAAATAATTAGATCCTTGTCAGAGCTGTCAAATGGGGTGAAGCTTGATCTTGGGTCAATGCCGGATCTTGTTCCGGCGCTCGCGATGGGATTGGCATTGAGCGGGATTAAGTTCCGGTTATATAATGTGTCACATTTGCGTTATAAGGAATCCGATCGTTTGTCAGTCTTGAAGAGCGAGATGGCTAAAGTCGGTTACTTGTTGGATATAGGTGATGACTATATATCATGGGGCGGGGCGATGTGTCATGTGAGTAAGGATTGCGTTATAGACAGTCACGGCGATCACCGTATCGCAATGGCATTTGCAATAGCTGCTGCAAAACTGAATTGTGTTAATATTTTGGATGCAGATTGTGTAGCAAAGTCATTTCCCCGTTTTTTTGATGAATTAGGAAAATTGGGATTCAAAGTTAAAGAGAGGTAGATATGACAGGAGCATTGTTGATATTAGGTGTTTTGATAGTTGTCGGGACAATTCTTTATTTGTTGGAATTGCGGTATCGTAGGAAGCAGAGGGAAATGTTAAATGAAGAAATTGTGTCTGACAAGGAAGTATCGGATGGGATTGAGCCTGCGAATGAGGGAGCGGGAGAATGCTGCGGACTTCATTTGGTGTGTGAAAAGGACTCGCTTTCTCCAATGTCGGGCGAAGTGGAATATTATGACGATGAAGAACTGGATCGGTTTATCGGGCGCGCTGCGGGTGATTATACACCGGAAGAAGTGGAAGAATTTAGGAATGTGTTGATGACATTGCGTTCGGAAGACATTGCAGGGTGGGCTCGCAGTATCACAGTTCGTCGTCTTGAATTGCCGGCAGATGTAAGGGATGAATTGCTGATGCTTGTAAACGAGCAAAGGTCTAAATTTTGATTAACATTTCGCAAGAGATTTTAACATTTGTTGATTCGACTGATTCAGAGCTTGTTGCGTACGAATGAACCAAATTCTTCAAAAATTGTTTTAAAAATATTTGGTCATAGTTGAAAAAGGTTATAACTTTGCAACCGCAAACGG
>CAMYSW010000371.1:0-3254 GCA_947297425.1 uncultured Porphyromonadaceae bacterium | reverse complement strand
CTTCAAGGGTGGTCTTGAGATTGACGATTGTCTCACCATAGCTCGAGAAATCGAACATTGTGGTGTCCACGGAATCGTTCTGTCTGGCGGTTTCGTGAGTAAGGCTCCGATGTATGTGATGCGAGGTCAGATGCCGATTCATTCCATGACCCATTATATGAAACAGTTGTGGCTCAAATATGGAGTGAGGATAGCCGGAAAATACATGATTCCCAAAATTCCTTTCAAAGAGCTGTATTTTCTTGAGGATGCCCGGCGTTTCAGGGAAGTTCTCGGTTTGCCGTTGGTATATGTTGGTGGCGTGGTTAGTCGTAAGGGGGCTGAGCAGGTGCTTGATGACGAAGGTTTTGATTTTGTGCAGATGGGAAGGGCATTGCTCAACGAACCGGATTTCGTGAACCGCATGCGTTCGGAAGAGAATCATCGCTGCGGCTGTGACCATGTCAATTACTGTATTGCTCGCATGTATTCCCGGGAAATGGCATGTCATAAGCATTGCAATGATCTGACCCCGGCTATCCGGAAAGAGATAGAACGGGTGAAAAGACAAAATTCGGAAGACGAGAGGGATGTGGATGATAATTAATGGTTAATAATTAATAATTAATGGGGTATGAGACCGGAGAAGGACATAAAAGGGAAGTTGGCTGTGGTCACCGGTGCGAGTAGCGGCATAGGCTTGTGTTTCTGCAAGGAGCTGGCGTCGCGAGGGTGTAACCTTGTGATGGTGAGTAATCAGCAAAAGGAACTTGAAGCTTGTGCTGCGGATATAGCATCCACTGCGGGAGTGGAGACTTACCCGCTTTTCATTGACCTGACATCCGGTCCTGCCGCATATGAAATCGCAGGTTACCTTGATAACCGAGGGATGAAGGCGGATTTTCTGATTAACAATGCCGGTATTTTCGCTTTCCAACCGATTATGGATACTTCTCCACATAAGATAGAATGTTTTATACGCCTGCATGTAGAAGCGGTTACGAATCTGAGTCGTGTGTTTGCCATGCGATTCAAGGAACAAGGTTACGGACGTATACTAAACATGTCGTCTATGTCTTGCTGGATGCCAATGCCCGGAATCGCAATGTATTCGGCAACGAAGGCGTACATACGCGTTTTCAGCAGGTCTTTGCATTATGAACTGAAGGACTATGGGGTCTCGATTACGGTGGCTTGTCCAGGAGGGATTGCGACAGACCTTTTCGGACTTCCGGAATCGCTGAAGAGACTTGCGGTGAATATACGGGTGCTCGATACGCCTCAACGCTTCTCCCGTAAAGCCGTAAATAAGATGCTTCGGGGCAAGAAGCAATATATCAACGGACTGCTAAACCGCTTCTCGATTGTTTTTGTGGCATTACTCCCGACATCCGTTAGGATGTTAGTGAAGAGGAGGCTTCTTGACAAGGGGATCGTGAGATAATTAATGGTTAATAATTAATGGTTAATAATTAAGTACGGGATCATAAGTATGACTCGCAAATTAGTTAATGCATATTTTTAGCGGATTTTCGAGGGATTTATGAGAGTTCGGGAAGGAGCAATGCGTGCATTGTGACTGATGGAACTCGCTTAAATCACCGCAAAGACGCAAAAAGATGCATTGACTAATCAATACATTAAATAATTTCGATGTCATACTTATACTTAAGGAAACCGATAAGGATAATCCATGAAGAAACATAAGCAGATACATAAAGAATTGTCGATAACGAATCTGCCGGCGGGGTTGCCGGTGCTCGTTACGGGTGCAAGCGGCAGTATTGGTCGTGAGATATGCCGAGCCTTGGGACGTCTCGGCGTGCCGATGATAATGGCATGTCGGTCAGAAATTCGATTTGCCGGCACCTTCGGAGAATTGGTTAAGGAGATGCCGGGTTTTAACTCTACTTTCCTCCCAATTGACCTAAACAGCTCGGAATCGGTCACGGAGGCTGTCAATAAGTTGAAAGGAATACCATTGGCTGGTGTCGTCAACAATGCCGGAACTATGGAGCGCCATTTCTCAATAAGTCCCGACGGACCGGAAACTACCATGAATGTCAATTATCATAACACACGCCTGTTAAATCAGCTGCTTCTTCCTCAAGTAGCTCCGGGAGGGGCGATAGTCTTTACTACGTCCCTGACTCGTCGCCGCTGGAAATATTCACATCTCCCCACATGTGTAAGCAAAGACTCTTTCGGACAGCTCTCTGCCTATTCCCTTTCAAAGGCTTGGATTACACGTTTTGCGTCAGAATTTGCCGACGAGGGTAATAAATGTGGTGTCAGGGTGAATTGTGCCGATCCTGGAATTGTGGATTCATCAATGATAAGGATGGACAGGTGGTTTGATCCGATAGCAGACCTTGTTTTCCGTCCGCTTATTCGCACTCCGCGCAATGGTGCCGTGCCGGCAATGAGGGCGTTATTTAGTTCCGAAACGGGACGAATCTATACGCTGCGGTCGTCAGTGCCGCTATAAGTTTAAATAAGTTGCTTACTTATTGGATTATTCTGCATATATTTGCAGAATAATAGTTTTTTTACTAATTGTTATCATGAAAACGACAATAATAACGTTAGGACTGCTTATGACTGCCGGTGCGTCATGGGCTGCCGGTCCCATGTGGGTGAGAGATGCGAAGGTCTCGCCCGATGGTAATAGGATCGCCTTTTCCTATAAAGGCGATATTTACACAGTTCCTTATGCCGGAGGGGATGCCCTGCGTCTCACAACAGGCGAAGCTTACGAAAGTTCACCGATATGGTCGCCAGACGGCTCATCACTTGCTTTTGCTTCCGATCGCAATGGAGGTAAGGATATATTCCTGATTCCATCATCCGGTGGAGTTCCCCGCAGGCTCACATTCAATTCGGCGGCAGAGACTCCCGAAGCATTTTCACCCGATGGTAAAGAGGTTCTTTTCTCCGCCGTGATTCAGGACCCGGCATCAAGTGCCGCCGCTCCCGTGAGGAGTCAGGGCGAGTTATATAGTGTTCCGGTGGAGGGTGGAAGGATCAGGCAAGTCCTGGCAACTCCAGCTGTAAATATTGCCATGCGTCCTGACGGTTCATTCCTGTATGAAGATGTAAAAGGATCGGAAGATAAATGGCGCAAGCATCACACTTCATCAGTGACCCGCGACATATGGATGCACGATGCTAAAAGCGGCAGATATGTCAACCTCACTTCCCGTGCAGGTGAAGACCGCAGACCCGCGCTTTCTCAGAGTGGTGACGTTTTCTATTTCCTTAGTGAACGCAACGGA
>CAMYSW010000370.1:0-3297 GCA_947297425.1 uncultured Porphyromonadaceae bacterium | reverse complement strand
GGTTATAGGTACGATCGCTATGAAAATCTGCAAACTTGACTTCGGACTGACATGTGGAATGCTATGTGGCAGCATGGCCAATCCAATGGCCCTCAACTACGCCAACGACCTTGTCCCCGGTGACTATGCCACGGTAAGTTATGCCACGGTATACCCGCTATCGATGTTCTGCCGAGTGATAGTGGCTCAACTTATAATACTACTGTTAGTATAGGAAAAAGTCAATAAGTCACATCCCAAAGAAACAAAGCCTGCGGAGGCATTGAAGTTCCCGCAGCGCAACGATCACGTCGCTCTATCACTTCACGAAAACGCTCGACACTCATCTTGCCGCGCCCGACTTCGACAAGCGTACCGACAACAGCCCTTACCATATTGCGGAGAAAACGGTCGGCCGTAATCACAAATACCCACACACCATCACCCACTTTTTCCCATCGGGCATACGTCACCTTACAGATATTGGTCTTGGTGTCGGCATGAAGTTTGGCAAAAGAAGTAAAATCCGATGTGTCAAGGAGCAATGAAGCAGCTTGGTTCATGGCGTCATAGTCGAGTCCATCTGGGGCTTTCCAACTTAAGGGATAAAAAAACGGGGACTTTCCCGTCACGGCATAATAATGATAAGTGCGGGAAGTCGCGTCGAAACGTGCATGGCTATCCGGAGACACTTCATAAATCTCACTAATCGCTATATCCTTCCCCACCAAGGCGTTCAGATTCCTGACCAGCCTGCCACAATCGGCAATCGGTGGATCACAATCAAAATGCGCCACCATTACTCGCGCATTGACCCCCGTATCGGTCCGGCCCGCGCCAACGATTTTCATCTCCCGGCGCATAACGGTCGACAACGCGTCCTCTATCGCAGACTGGACTGTAATTTCTCCTGGCTGACATTGCGAACCATGAAAAGGAGCCCCGCGATATGACAAACGCATGAAATATCTCATAACAAGCCTTTGGCTAATCCTTCTCTATATCAGTGTAGCCATACAGACCAGACCGGTAGTTGCTGAGAAACTCCCTACCTTCTTCCGGTGTTATCTTTCCGGCTTTCATCGAAGACGTCACCCATGCTTCCACATTGCGCACAAGTTTCTTTGGGTTGAACTGCACATAATCAAGCACATCAGCCACTGTCTCTCCGTCTATTATACGGTCAATCTCATAACGGTCTTTGTATACCGAAATATGTACAGCGTTAGTATCTCCGAACAGATTGTGCATATCGCCCAAAATCTCCTGATAGGCTCCGACAAGGAATACGCCAAGATAATATGGTTCACCGGGCTTGACCTGATGAACCGGCAGGGAACTCGCAGTGCCACCCTGTGAAGATATGAAGTTGGAAATTTTGCCGTCGCTGTCGCAGGTTATATCCTGAAGCGTACATGTGCGGGTCGGTTTCTCGTCAAGACGCGAAAGAGGAATGATAGGAAACACCTGATCAATGGCCCATGAATCCGTAAGAGACTGGAACAGCGAAAAATTACAGAAATACTTGTCCGGAACCATCTTGGCAACCTTACGCAACTCCTCCGGAGCGTGCTTCATTCCATCAGCAATCTCCCCCACCTCACGGGCTATACTCCAGAACAATTCCTCAATTTGCGCACGTGTACGCAAATCAAGCAACCCAAGGCTGAACATGTCAAGAGCCTCCTCACGTATCTGCAAAGCGTCATGCCAACTTTCAAGCAGCCGCTGCTGATTAAGTTTATCCCAGATATCATAAAGTTCCTTCGCAAGTTCATGGTCCTCGTCGCTGATATCTTTTGAATCTTTCCAGAAAGGAAGCTGTGTCGTTTCAAGCACCTCAAATACGAGCACCGAATGATGAGCCGTCAGCGAACGACCGCTCTCGTTTATTATATTAGGCTGCTTAAGCCCGTTCTTTTCACAAGCATCCACTATGGCCGAAACCGCATCGTTGGCATACTCCTGGATCGAATAATTCATTGAGCTTCCCGATGCTGAATTGCGAGTGCCGTCATAGTCTACACCAAGACCTCCACCGATATCCATAAAATCGATATCAAAACCCATGTTTGTAAGTTGCACATAAAACTGCGTGGCCTCTCGGATTGCATTCTTTATGCGTCTTATCTTGGTTATCTGACTTCCGATATGAAAATGAATCAGTTTCAAGCAATGCATCATCCTGTTACGCTCCATGAAGTCAAGAGCCTCAAGTAGCTCCGATGAATTCAGACCGAATTTCGACTGGTCACCGCCGCTGGTCTCCCATTTACCCGATCCGGAAGAAGCAAGTTTTATACGTATGCCGACATTTGGATCTATCCCTATTCTACGTGCGACTTCCGATATTATTTTGAGTTCGTTGAGCTTTTCAACAACAAGATATATCCGACGCCCCATCTTTTGAGCGAGCAAAGCCAGTTCTATGTATGTCTGATCCTTATAACCGTTACATATTATAAGCGCGTTTTCCTTGATATTGGTGGCGAGCACAGCATGTAGCTCCGGTTTCGATCCTGCTTCGAGGCCTATATTAAATTTCTCCCCGTGAGTGACAATCTCCTCTACCACCGGCCGCATCTGATTGACCTTTATAGGATAGATGATATAGTTCTGCGCTTTATAGCTATATTGCTCGGAAGCCACGGCAAAACACCTGGAAATCTTCTCGATACGATTGTCAAGTATATCCGGGAAACGCAACAATACCGGTGAGGTTATGTCTCTCACCTGCAGTTCGTCCATAATCTCCCTCAGGTCAACCGAGGCAAACCCCTCGCGGGGAGTCACGGCTACATTGCCCCTTTCATTGATAGAGAAATATTTACGACCCCACCCCTGTATATTGTACAGTTCTTCGCTATCCTCAATACGCCATCTTCTCATCGGCTCTTTCTTAAAAAGTTTTCTTGCGTTTTGTTTTGACTGATCATTTAGAATCGATGCGGGAAACGCCACTATCTCACTGACAGACGCCACGCGAGCGGACCAACCCAATGTAATCAATGGGCAAAATTACAACTTATTCGCCAATCAATCATATTTTACAACAATTATTTTTATTATTTTGGGATATTCTCAATAAAGATTGTAACTTTGCTATTCAATATTTCACGACATTGAAACGAAATAGCACCAACCAAACTTTACATTCTAACCTCATTATTGCTATGGACAAAAAATCTGCCATCTCCCTCATCCTTGGCTCAGCGGTCATGCTGACGGGTTGCAGCAAGAAGATGAATCAGTTCGCCGCTGATTATTTCAGCACCAATCCCAATCCCCTTGAGGTGGTTGGGCAGAATGTGCCTGCGA
>CAMYSW010000369.1:0-3299 GCA_947297425.1 uncultured Porphyromonadaceae bacterium | reverse complement strand
GCTGTCAATGTTCCATATTGTGTCATGCCTAACGGACGTGCCTCCGCTGGTTTCCCTGTAGGGGGTTGGATACCGAACACTGCATCCTGAGTGAAGTTATAACCTCCACCGCTACCTCCGCCGGCTCCGAGTGAGCTTGGGTTTAAGGCATCAAGTGAGAAATATCCATCAGACATTCCGCTCCATCCCCAGTTGAAGTGGAACATACCGTTGCCGTCATATCCGTCAAGCACGAAAGAGTGACCGCCGCCGAGCATGGATCCCCCTCCGTAAAGGATAGGACCCACGGTTTTGAGGTTGTCATAGATCATCTGTTCCCACTCGGATGTGGAATGATACATTCTGAGGTCGTACAGTATATTCTGGTCATAACCGAGATATTTTTTCAGACCTGAAGCAATATTCATGGCAAGGGCGCCCGAAGATTCGGTATTGTAATTCATTTTCACGGCATATCCGCAAGCTTTCATCAGATATGCGACAGCATCGGCTTCAGTTTCTGTATATTGTCCGGGCACATAAGTGTCTGACATGTTTTCCCAATCAAACTTGCGAAGGGCAAAATTCATGGAAAGCCTTTTTGAAATGTCCTCACACTCATAGCTGATGGATCCGGTTCCCACTTCAGGATAGTTCCAATATTTCAATACCTGTGCCATAGCCGTTGCCACGCAACCTGTGTATGTGCGGTTTGTTCCCACCATAGGACATTGGTTGTAGTATGGCTCTACCTGGTCCCATTTTGTCTTTATCATGGGAGCTATCGCCGTCATGGTTGATCTGCGGTCTATATTTATTTTTGGTGTTTCTGCAGATATTCCATGCTCATTAGCGTATTCAATCTGTCTGGCATATTCGCTTAGCCACCATTCGAGTTGCGGGGGAAGGTTGCCTTCAACTGCATGTCCGTTGTCGGCATATCCGAGTAGCGGATAGGCAATGTCATCTGCTGAAAGCACCAGGTATCCTTCATTTTCTCCCTGATTGAAAATGTAGACTGCCGGATTCCCCTTTTCTGTAAGGGTTGTATGGGCAAGTTCCCGGGCTTTGCCGGAACGCGCCGGTATCGCCATCTTGGGTTTTGCGCTCTTCAGTCGCGAAAGAGCTTCGTCGGGTGTGATAGGTTTTGCGTAGGCAGTAGCCATAAGTGTTACTGCTGCGAGTCCTGAAAGTATTTGTCTTAACATATTTATTTGGTTTAACAGCACTTTGATAAGTGCGGGACTATCGGCAATCAAGCCGACAGTCCCGAATATTATGTGAATTTAACGGATTGAAATCTTTTTACCGTTTATTATATAGATTCCTTTGGGCAGAGCCTTCACGTGGTCATATGATCCATTGGTGAAAATTACTTTACCGTCAAGAGACACAACGCTATATTTGCCGTCTTTGTCAGCTGTTATGCCGTCTACCCCTGAACCTTTTTGGAGATTTGCAACGAAAGTACAGGTTTTTGAAGGATGTGCGTTGTCAATGTAGAACGCGCCATAGTAAAACACAAGTCTGTATTGTGTCTCAACTGTTGGGGCGGGATTGAATGTAAGCTTGAAAGAGGGGTGGGGTGCATCCTTTATGACTTCTACTTCCGGTGCCGTTGCTCCGTATGCCACATAGTCATTGCTGCGCAGGTTTATATCGAACCTGTTGTTAAGTTCTGCAGTCTTGGCTTCAGGGAATTCGATGATAATCTCTGAAAGCGACTCCACGTTTACGATCTTGCTTTCATCTTTGCTTTCTTCCTCTGTGGTGAGTCCGGGAGTGAACTTGAATGTGTAATCCCTCGGCTTGACAATATTCCATGTGTGGCTTATTGCCCCGAGAGGCTCACCGGATATGTATATTACGTTTTCAGGAATCTCTATTGTGATTTTACCGGTGAGATCCTTGTTCATGAATTGTTTTGTCACCATATTGAAGATTAGGGCATTGTCTGAATTCTTCTCTGTCCAGTATCCTTCAACACCATCTTTGTCGGCATCAGCTTCCTTAATTCTTTCAAGTGGAGTATCATTGAATTTCACGACTATTTTGTTATAATCACTTATAGAAAGGGTTTCGTCACCGTTAAATTTGATGTTGGCGAATATTCCATAGCCGTTGTTTACTATATCTCCCGACGGACTTGGCTGCCATGATTTGTCGATTTCTTTTAATCTCTTAAGCTTCCATGTCTGTGAGATTACAGGTGATTTCTGATTGCCGTCAAGAACAAACGACCCTTCGTCGATCGACAGGTTGATTTTTCCGCCCATGCTTGCATCCATCTTGGAAAGATCAGTAAATTTGATGATGAATGTCGGGTGGGGGGCGTCTTCAACTTTTGTAATGGTGTAATCTCCATAATATACAACAGATGCTACGGCAAGATGTGGATTCACGTCCTCCCTCATTATGGGCTTGTCATTGTCATCATAATCTTTCACTGTTTTCGGTTCTGCGGTTTTTGCATTCAGGAACTCGATCTTAAACTCTTCGAAATCAGAGATGAGATATTCTTTGTCAATGCTCATGTCGGGAGACACTTGTGTCTCATATTCTTTAGTTTCTGCTATCTCACCGAATGAGCAAGTGTATTCGATTGCAGGGAAAGGATTGCTTCCGTCCACAGTAAACATGCCGCGATCTATCTCGATGGTCAGTTTGCCGGGCTTTTCAAAAATCTTGTTGTTGATGCGTATGATTGCCTCCGGCTCTTCCCAATTGTCAGCAAGTGACCATCCGATGTTTGCTTCGTCAGTTCCGTTTGCATTCTGTACGGCTTTAACATTTTCATTGTCATACGTAACAATGATAGACTTTATCTCTGTGCCGTATTGTGGATCATGTTTGGGATCTTCCCATTCGTCATAAGAAACTGTTTGAGCATCGTTGAGTCTGATTGTGATCTGCGTATAGTTCTGTTCTGGGTTAGGAAGGTCTGCTTTGCCATTGTTCTCGGGAGTCGCAGTCCATGTATATTCCTTGACTAATGAAGGGTTAACTTTGAAAGTGAGTGTGATTTCATCGTTATATTCCTCGTCTCCCCTTATGGCACCGGCTCCGATTGTAAGGTCGTATGTTCCAGCCTCGGTTATAGTTGCATCTTCCCCGTTTTTGTAGAAAGAAACCTTGGCTGTGTGCATGTTGCCGTATTCCCAATCATATGTCAATTCACCGGTATATCCGGATTCTTTGCCATCTTTTTTGAGGGTTATTTTAGCATCGTCTGCCATATATATACCCTTTACGTCATAGAAGTCGATGCTTACATGATCAAAGGATTTGATTTCCTTCGGCGCTTGTTCAGGGGTTACGAC
>CAMYSW010000368.1:0-3301 GCA_947297425.1 uncultured Porphyromonadaceae bacterium | reverse complement strand
GTCCTATCCCATTTCAAGGGTCATCCGATGGCTGGATTCGGAGGCGCTTTGAAAAATGTGGCTATCGGTATAGCGTCAGCTGCCGGGAAAGCATGGATTCACACTGCCGGAAAATCAAAAAATGTTCCGGTTGACTGGGAGAATGTTCCGCCTCAGGAAGATTTCCTTGAATCAATGGCGGAAGCTTGTGAATCTGTGTTTGACAAGGCGGGTGATAATATTCTTTACATAAGTGTTGCCAACAACTTGTCGGTCGATTGCGATTGCGTTGCCGAACCGGAAACAGTTAAGATGGAGGATATCGGTATTCTTGCGTCTCTTGACCCGGTTGCTCTTGACAGGGCTTGTGTCGATATGGTTTATAATTCACCTGATCCCGGCAAATCGCATCTTATAGAACGCATGGAATCGCGCAATGCCATTCATCTTCTGGATTATGCTGAGCAATTGGGACTCGGTTCACAGAAATACACAATCGTCAACGTAGAGCCTGCAGGAATAGATGATACCGTATGATGATGCCAGGGTGATACTGATGTGCGGTATTAGCGGATCAGGTAAAACATATTATTCGAAGCAACTTGAAGAGAAAGGCTATAAACGCCTTTCTCTTGATGAATATATATGGAGCAAATATGGATCCGGATTTGCCTCTATGCCGTTTGAGCAGCAAAGTAAGATATTCATGAAAGCATCGGATGAGATGGAGAATATTCTTTCTGATCATATTGACAATGGAGATAGAATAGTTTTTGATTCTACCATGTGTAAAAGGATTAAAAGGGAGAAGATGCGAGAGCTTTGTCTTAAGCATGGTGTCGAGCCGTTGTTTATATATCTGAAAACACCGTTACATGTGCTTAAGGAAAGATTGTCTACCCGTAAAGGCACCAGTCCCAATGACCAGATTGTACCTCTCGAACAACTTGAAAATTTCTTTAACAATTTTGAAGCTCCTTCGCCTCAAGAACAATGTGTTATAATTTAAACAGCTTCTGCATATATTTTAATCTGCTATTATCCATATGACGGACAATTTCAATACATATATGGAAAGTCCCGTAATAAATTACTGGCGTGAATTGTGTATGCGGGAGGGGTATCCTACGACATTATGAAAAGGGAGAAGATTTCTTAGCCGCATACGAAAAAACGAAGCCAATATAAATCTGTTTTCAACATTTGTTGAAGCATATTGTCACAATATATTGTAATTTTGTGTCATAAGAAAAACTTGCGTATGAAAAAATACTTTGCAATATCATTGATGATCGGATTTGTTTTATACCTAAACTTGAATGCACAAATTCCGCAAAATGCCATCCCGCTCAAGTTGGAAGATGCTTTCAAAATGGATGTTATATCGGCAAAGGTGAAAGATTTTAAACTTGACTCAATAAATCTCTCCTCACCTCTCAACAATTATCTTTCACGTGCATGGATAAGGTATAATGGGAAAACAAAATATTGGGCTAATATTTCTACATCCAAATTCATTTTTGATGCAGATGCACCGGATGAAACCGTTGATGATGATTTGCGCAATTATGTTTTGAATGAATGTATTGATGCAATAATTATATATCGTGATTCGGTAGCGGGTGTTATAACCCATACGGATGGAGAAGATTTGTTTTTGTTGAATTATTGTTGGATCGAAGATGGACGATGGGTTAATGGAGGGCAAGGCTTGGCTGATAATTTTGAAGATGCGCAGAAACGTTTATACATCCAATTGCCTATACATCACAAAAACTTGTCCCGGATTGCACAGGTCAAGGCTCTACCCTATGATGTCACCCCGTTTGTTGATTTCTTATCTACAATAGATACAAGTCCGGAACAGTTCCTATTGGAAATGTTGGGTAATTATAAATTGGTTATCAATGGTGAATACCATCGTAGGAAAGTGTCATGGGATTGTCTGAAACGTCTTGTCTCAATGCCTGAATTTCCGGAGAAAGTGGGACATGTTTTTATGGAACTGCCTTCATGGTGTCAACCGCAGATGGATGCATTCATGTCATCTGATACAATTCAAACGAATACCCTCCTTCAGATATTCCGTGAAGAGCAGCCTGTCGGCTGGTGGGATCGTGGAGAATTTGAATTTATCTGCGATCTCTGGCATCTGAATAAATCCCTGCCGTCAGATAAGCGTGTAAAGATTGTTTTGGCTGATTATCAGGTGCCATATTCAAAGATAAAAAGTCGTGAAGAATTAAAAGAGTCGGAAGACAGGAACACACATATGGCAAATGTGATTGAAAACACAATTCTTTCCTCAAAAGATAACCGCAACAACCTCTTCCTTGTCGGGTGCGCACATGTTTATAAATCCCGTCAAGCCGGTTTGGGATCTGCTGCATATGGAAAAGAATCGGCTGCAACAGCTGGATATCAACTTTCTGAAAGGCTTGGCACAGACAATGTATTCACCGTTTTTCAACACATGCTGTCTGGTGACAACAATGGCAATAACAAATCTCCGATTCGCGGAGGCGTATTTGACCGAGCTTTTGAGATGAATGGCAATCGTCCTGTAGGCTTCCGTCTTGCTGATTCTCCATTCGGTGATGAGCCGTTCGACGGTATTTATGAAATTAAGTTTAATATGGAAACCGGCACTTATGTTGATAATTATGACGGTTACCTGTTTTTACATCCGATAAACAATGAGCCTAAAGCATTGCCATTGACAGAAATATTCACTGACGAATTTGTTAATGAACTCAAACGTCGTGCTGCTACTTTAGGAACAGAGAACAATCATCGGATTTGGTTCGGACGTACTGCTCCTGAATTGACGAAGGAATACATAATCAAAGTCCTTCAAGAAGATTAAAAAAGTGAACCAGAGTATTAGATTTAAACAACTTCTTTATATAAACGGCATCGTAATTTTCAATTTATAATGCCATGTATCTCAAAATTTTGTGTAACTGTATTCTCAAATAAGAAATGAATAAGTTTTTCAATATGCTCATCATGTTAGTTGTGGCTTGCTCAGCTAACGCTGCTACTAATTTTTCATCATATAAAGGAGTTTGGAGCAGTGATAATGCCGAGGCGGTACTCACCGATTCGGTATGTATCTTCTATTGCCAGGCTGATAGTATAATGCAAGCATTTCTGGAGATTCCGACAGCCGGTATTGCAAGCAAGACTGTCTTCGCAAAAGATGGAACTGTGACAACAACTTCTGGTAATGAACCTCTTGCTATCTCCGAGGCTAATGGAGTATTGGGCATTTGTGGTCACTCGCTAAGGAAAGTAGAGGACATAAAGACAGTAAGACCTT
>CAMYSW010000367.1:0-3306 GCA_947297425.1 uncultured Porphyromonadaceae bacterium | reverse complement strand
GCGTGGCACTCGGCAAGGATGTCAAATTCTATCCTTGTTCGACATACTCCACCAAAGAGGAGGCGGCGGAGGCATACAAGAATCTGTGTGTGCCGGCAACAGTCGAGGCTTCCGATGTTATGCTCGACACTGAGATGAGTCCGTCTCCGGCACTCTTCACTCTCACCACGCTCCAGAGCGAGGCATGGGAAAAACTGAACCTCAATTTCTCCACAACCCGCGACATCGCCGTCAGCCTCTATGAGCGTGGTTTTATCTCGTCGCCCCTGACATCATGCGCAAAACTGCCCGAATCGTTGCGCGATGAACTCCGCCGCTACAAATGGTGCAGGAAGTATTCCTTTGTCGCCGACGGTACAATCTCCGGCAATCACGGAATCATAATCTCAGGCAACAAGCCTCTGTTTCTCGACAGTGATGAACAGCGTGTATATGACCTTATCCGTTCACGCTTCTACGCCAACCTTGCCGGGCCTACCGCAGTTAACGAGCTGGTTATCGAGGTGGAAATCAACGGCGAACCGTTCTATGGAACTATCCCTTACACCCCCGACATCAAGGTGCCTAAGGCCGTGGAAGTGAAACTCACCGGTAAATCCCAATTCTCCCACACCTCAGTGGCTCCCACAGCGCCCAAAATGAACGATCTTCTCTGCGCAATCTCAATGTTGCTCCGTTCACTGTCGGACAAATACAATCCCGGTATGCCTTTCACATTGGCACACCATGATGTGGCGGACGCATTCGACCGTCTCCGCGACAACCGCCTTCTTCTGGACGTATGCGGTGAACCGGCAATCACCGGCGAGGGAAATCTCCTGCTTGAAACCTTCAACGCAACTTATGCCCTCGGTCACCTTATGGCATATCAGGTAGAGGTTGAACGGCTCTACGGCGACCGCAAGAACAGTGTCGGCGGAGTGCAGCTCATGAATGAGTATGGCAAATGGATCTATGACAAGACCGAACAGCTCATCACCGACCACCGTCTGTTCCCGGCTAAGGTAGATACCCATGTCTGCCCGATATGCGGACGGCACTCGGTTATCCGCTATCCCCGCGTTGCGAAATGCCACGTCTGCGGCTTCACAATGCCGTTGCAGTTCATGGGCCACAAGTTCACCGACAAGGAGGTCGCCAGTCTTCTGACCCACGGATACACATCGCAGATAATGTTCACCAACCGTCACGGCCATGAGTTCTACGACATCGTGGTGCGCGGCAAGGGCAAAGGGCTGTCATTCGCCCCGATTGAAGCCAAATTATACTGAAAATAACCGCCGTTTGAAAATAATTCACTAAATTCGCAATCGAATCGCAGTCTATGCAACATACGACTTGCGGATTTAGTGGTTGAAGGCGGAGGGGACTCCGCCTTCTTTTTTCACTCGGTCACAATTGAAACCTTAAACATTGGAATACGTAAGAATCGACAAAGAGGCACTGGATGCAATGTTCGAGATAATGGAGTATCAGTCCCTTTTGATTGCAGCGATGTATGAGAAGTGCCGCTCAATCCAATCCGGCAAATGGATTCCAACTGAGACCGTCGCGGAACTGTTATGTGTTTCAACCCGGAAAGTGAGAACTATGAAAACGCTCGGACAACTCGGCTACGTCAAACATGGACGGAAATGTTTTTACAAGTCAGAGGACGTATATTCAAAAATAAACAAAGGCAAGAGTGAAAGAAATATATGACAAAGAACATGACGTTATAAGAAAATTCCTCTCGATGGGAAGGCGAAATATTGAGATGCTGGAGGAAATAGCATTGGAATATAAACCATTCCTGATGGGCAAACGCTTTATGACCGATGCCCAATTATCGGAAAGACTTGGCATTTCGCGCCGAACATTGCAGGACTTCCGCGACAGAGGCATTATTCCGTTCTATCGTCTTGACGGAAAGATACTTTATGAAGAAAAGGATATAGCGGAATACTTGTCCTCAATCTACATACCCAAATATTAAAAGGGAGAGTTACCGAATCGACCGGTAGCTCTCCCTTTTCAGTTATCTGATGTTGATGTCATCTGTTAATGCTCAGTCTGTCAAATCGGTTGCGCATGGTCTGCATATCCTCATAGACGGTCTGGTCTTGAATCTTTGCGTAGATTTGCGTTGTCTTGATGTCGCTGTGTCCGAGCATCTTCTGGATTGATTCGAGAGGGACATGGTTGTTGAGCGACAGAGACGCGAAAGTGTGTCGCGCGATATGGGTGGTCAGAGGCTTGGTTATCTTTGCGAGATCTGCAATCTCTTTGAGATAAGCGTTCATTTTCTGATTGGAGCATACGGGAAGCACGACTCCTGTGGATATAGCAACAGGGTGATTGACATATTTGTCGGCTATCTGACGCGGCACCTCCAACATCGGTATGATGCTCAACTCGCCGGTTTTCTCACGGGATTTGCGTATCCACATATTGCCGTCGCAGTCTTTCTCGATGTCGCTCCATTGAAGCGATTTAATATCGCAGAATGCAAGGCCGGTGAAGCAGCAGAACACGAATGTGTCCCTGACAAGTTCCAGACGCGGCATCATGGAGAAGTCGAGTTTGAGAATCTCCATAATCTCAGCCTCAGTCAGAAATTGGCGTTTCGCCTGAGTGCGGTGGAACTTCCTGCCGATGAACGGGTCTTCTGTTATCCACTTATGCGCGATGGCATACTGGATAGTGTTCTTGAGATAGCGGAGGTACTTCACAGCCGTGTTGTTAGCGCAGTTCTTGCTGACACGCAGGAAATGCTCGAAATCATCTATCATTCCTGCCGTGACATCCCTTACCGGAATATCATCGACATTCATAGTCAGACGCAGGAACTCACCGAGGTATGTTACGCAACGTTCCCAGCGCAGATAGGTTGCATTGACCATATCGCCACGTTCCATTTCCTCTTTTCTCTTTACGTTGGATTCAGTGAAAATCTCACATAGCATCTTAGGCTTCTCAACTTTGCCGAGAAACAGGTCGCGCATAACAATAGGGTTGACGAGTTTCTTCTCACGGACGAGATTGGTATGTATCTCACAAAATCTGGCCCGTATCTCATCGAGGTACTTGTTCAGCTCCAGATCGCGCCGGGAGCGACCTTTCGAGAGCTTGCGTTTCTGGTCCCAGTTCTCAGGATTGACCGAGCGACCTATGGCGAGGTCAGTCTGCTGACCTGCCACTGAAATTCTGACATACACCTTGTGGTCGGTGTAGCCTTCCGACCTTGGCTTCCGTGTGAAGAAGGTCAGGGTGAAATAAGGGTTGTTTGTCATGTTACTTACGGGTTTAATGGTTACTTAAAGATAC
>CAMYSW010000366.1:0-3309 GCA_947297425.1 uncultured Porphyromonadaceae bacterium | reverse complement strand
CAGCCTGGGTTGAACATCTTGGGTTTTCTTTTCGGTGGTGGCTTTCTTGGTTTGGATAGGCTTTCTCATCTTCGCCATTTCCTCCTGCCTTAGTCGCTCAATGGCATCCTGCCGTGCCTGTTCCTTCTCTTCCTCGGTGAGTTCCACGGTGTGGTTTACTACCACTTGGCAGTTAATCGGATTGCCGACCTCTATCTCGGCTTCCTCGTAAAAGTGGACTGCCATTCCGTAAATCTCCGCATCAGCGAAGCCGTTGCAACCGCTTTTCCTTACCTCGTTGATTATATAGGTGGCGCAGTCCTCCACCGATTTTGAGGGATTGGCGAACTTGACAGCGAATAGAGCGTCTTTCTCTGCCTTGTTTTCCAGATACTGACGGATTGTGTCAGTGAAGGCGGTAGTGCCTTTGTAAGTTCCGTTGCTTGCCATAGTCGTAATATTTTAGAGTGTTAATATCCAATAGATTGTCAGTAATGCCGTTGCGATTGAGATTATCCAACCGATACCACGGATTACTGGTCTTACAACCACCCACACCACGATTGCTGTCAGTGTGCCGATTATGATTGCCACCACCTTTGCCAACCCTTTGATTATGCGGTAATGGTAGGAGGTTTGGTGAGCTTCGCCTCGACCTGAAAAACTGATATGTTGATTTTTAGCTTTCATAACGGTGGGTGCTTTTTTTTAACCTCGGATTATACGTCCAAAGGCAGTGTGGTTGTTTGAGTTGCTCGACGCCAAAAATACGTGAGGCGACAAAGAGGAATGTTCACGGCAGGACGGAAAAATACTACATCGCAGATGTGGAGATTTTTCCGGCATGAAGTGAATATCCCTCAGCCACACGTTACCACTGGCGAGCAACCCATAACGGCCCACTTGCCGACGAATATTCTGTGGACAAGGCACCCTCGGCAATGAAAGCAAAAATCGACATTGAGACATTGAGACCCTGCAACCCTGGCTGTGGTTGCATCTTGTTGAATCATCTAAAAAAGAATGTAAGAGTAAACCCAACCTCGGAAAGGCGAGTCTATGCGTGCAACAGTGAGGCATGAACCGTGGAGCGCATTGTCTCGCCCCGTGGGTTGCTGACAAGCGGAGAGTGGCGTGGCGGTCGTAATAATCCTTATCAGGCAACAGCGCCTCGGAACACGGGGGAAAGTCGGAAAGTCTTGTGGCCGCGCGTCAGCGTATCGCCACAAGGCGTTGGCTATACCCGGTGTTCAGCTGTTGCCCATAGGCGTATGCGGACAATGGGTGTCAGGCGAAGCCCGTCACCTTTTGTCGGCATCACGCCGCCAACCCGGAAGACCGCCACTCCTCTCAACGCTTTAGGATAGACTTTAGAATAGACAGCGGCAAAAACTTTTTATGGCTTACATTTGTTGTAATCCAAAATAAAGTGTTATCTTTGCAAAATAAATAACACTTCGTGTAACTTGAATAATATGGATGGAAATTGAATTCCAAAATAAGAAGCTCAGGAAGTTGGCTGAAAACGAGCGGAAATGCCGTAAAGAATTGGGTGAACGCAGGGCAACCCTGTTTCTTCAACGCATAGACGATCTTGTCAATGCCAATACTCTTGAGGATGTAAGGTATCTGCCGGGCAATTACCATGAACTTTCAGCAAATAGGAAAGGACAATGGGCTTGTGATCTGGACCAGCCTTACAGATTGATATTTCAGCCGTTGGAAACCCCCATACCCACCGATGACAACGGAGGATATATCTGGGTAAAGATAATCGGTGTGGAAATCGTGGAAATTACCAATTACCACGGCAAATAAGTTTCATGAACATTAGACATGAATTGATTATGGCAACTTCAAAATTTATACCGTCTGTGGCATTTCACCCCGGCGTTACTTTGGCAGAGAAGCTGAAGGAGATCAACATGAGCATAAAGGAGTTTGCCCTCCGCGCGTCAAAGCCGGAAAAAACGATACACGCTGTAATAAAGGGCGAAAGCTCCGTCACATCTGACATGGCGGTGGCATTTGAGAGCGTGACACGGATTCCAGCGCACTTCTGGCTCAACAAGCAGCGCAATTATGACGAATACCAAGCCCGTGCAAGAAAGGAAGCAACAATAGCGGAGGCCTGCGAATGGGCTAAGTGTTTCCCCTACGCTCATATGGTAAAGTTAGGATGGATTGAGCAGGTCAAGACTACGCTGGAAAAAGCGAAAGCCCTTCTCTCATTCTTCCAAATAAGTTCGGTAAAGGCATGGGAGGACTATTATCTCAACCAAAAGCTGAAAATTGCTTTCCGCATATCCCTTGCCCACACCAAGGACCCTCACTCTGTATCTGCATGGCTCCGTCAGGGTGAGCTTCAAGCCGCTGAGATGGAAACACCCGATTATTCCGAAGTCAAGTTGAAAGATCTCATTCCTCAATTGAAATCGGTTATGATCTATCAGCCGTCAGACTTCGCTTCAAAGGTGCGGGAGCTATGTGCAGAAGCCGGTGTAAAACTCGTATATACTCCGTGCCTGCAGAAAGCCCCTGTGGGCGGTTCCACCCGTTGGATAAACGGCACTCCATGCATACAGATTAGCGGGCGACACAAGCGTTATGATATATTTTGGTTCACACTGTTTCACGAAATAGGTCATATACTACTGCATGGAAAGAAGGACATTTTTCTTGAAGATGACTCCCACACGGATGATGAGCAGAAAAAGGAGAACGAGGCAAATCAGTTCTCGTCAAACGTGCTTCTCGCAAAGACAGACGAGAATGAAATCATCCAGAAAGGTGTCTATACGCCTGATGCTATCAAAGAATATGCAGACCGATTCAACACCCATCCTTCAGTAATCGTAGGCAGGCTGCAACATCATAAAGTAATCCCATACACCAAAAACAGTGATATGCTCCTACCTATCGACCTGTTCCGATAATCGGATTTTGCCCTAACAATTGACAAGTGGAATTCTGAAAAAATCCTAACAGCATCCTAACAGGTCTTGTTTTTGGGTCAAAAAAGCGTTATATTTGCAATAACAAACCCGGTTTAGAGAAATCGGTGAGTGGACAGACCACTACCATACTGATGACATAAAAACCTAACAATACCCTAACAGGGGATTTGCGGGAGGTTGTAGTAAAGTGATTATAAACACATTACACAAAGAGTTCATAATCCTCTCTCTCCGCCAAGTATTTTATCAAACGCCTGAGTATCACTGATATTCAGGCGTTTAGCTTTTCACCCTATCGCCCAAAATAGACACGAAAAAGTGGCGCATGGTAATAAACCTGTGTTTATGCATATATATTGCACAGGCGGAAGAT
>CAMYSW010000365.1:0-3310 GCA_947297425.1 uncultured Porphyromonadaceae bacterium | reverse complement strand
TCCTATCGTCAGTCAACAAGGGCTATCCACAATTACTTCTTCTTGAAGTCGCTCGACTCCGTGCATGAGGGTGGAATTGTCGCTTTCATTGCCTCACAAGGTGTGATGAATGCCGCCAGCCCCTTTGTGCGCATGGAGATGATGCGCCGTGCTGACCTTGTGGGTGCTTTCCGTCTGCCCAACAACACATTCTCAGACAATGCCGGAACGGATGCCGGGTCTGATCTGATTATTCTTCAGAAGCACACCAACAAGAAAGCGTTGTCGGCTGATGAGGAATTTTTCATCCAGTCAATTGTTGACCGTGACACCAAGGCTCCGAATAATAAATATTTTGCGGCATTCCCTCAGAATGTTATATGCACAGAGGCTAAAGTTGGCACTGACCAGTTCGGTAAACCGGCTATCATCTACAAACATGAGGGCGGTGTCGATGGTATTGCCAGCGATATGCGCAAGGCACTCCATGAATCGCTGAAAATGCGCCTAAATCTGGACTTCTATAATAATAGGAGTCTAACACCGCCAACACCTGAGTCTGTTAAGCGTTCTACCGAAAACAAGGTAGAAAAGCCAAAGCGCATAGCGGATACCCCGTTGATGCAGCAATATCGGGAAATGAAGAAGAAACATCCCGATGCCATTCTCCTTTTCCGTGTAGGAGATTTCTATGAGTGTATGGGCGTTGATGCCGTCAAAGCGTCGGAGATACTGGAAATAACCCTGACCAGACGTCGCAACGGCAAAGCCGACAGTATAGAACTGGCAGGTTTTCCGCACCATGCCCTTGACACCTATCTCCCCAAGCTCGTAAGGGCAGGTCAGCGTGTGGCTATCTGTGAACAGCTTGAAGATCCAAAGCAGAAACAAAAGGAGGAATATAAGCCTACGGAGATTATAACGCCGCCACCGACGGTTGAACCAAAACCGGCTCCCGCTCCTGTTGAACCAGTAAAGGAGATTGAAACTGACGGTGGACCCGACTTCAACGACAATCCCGACCCGCGTCTGTTTGCCTACAATCTTTTTGGAGAGCTGGAACCATTGCAAAAACCGAAGCGTCAGCCACGACAGCCAAAGACCGAGGAAGATAAGCCGAGGCCTACTACCAAAATCCAGATTTCCGATGAGCAGGTAAAGAAATTCCGTCCACTATCTGATAAGGAGCTGGAATTTTATGGTTCTCTTGATTGGGAAACCAATCCGCCAATCAATGGATTCTACGAGACAATGATGTCGATTGCCCATCGTCAGCTTGCTGAAATGGAGGCGGAACGTCAGGCGATGGAAGCAACCAAGAAGGAAACCATTACCGAAGACGGCACTATTATCGAAATATCAAAAGGTGATTTTGTTCCGAAGCCAAGAGTGACTCCGGAAGCACCCAAGCCTGCGGAACGTGATATGTCGCCCCGTCCTTTCTCGGAGGATATTCAGTTCTTCCACCACAATGGCAGCATGGTCGTGGACAAGGGTCAGGTAGGGTTTCTCTCGGAGGTTCGCAAGAATGGAGCGACATTCTCGCCGCTCACGCTCAAACCGGAACAGGAGAAACGAGCCATGCTCTATATCACCCTGTCGGAGACTTATCAGCAACTCTACCATTTTGAGGCTGAGACGCATGAAGAAGATGCCGATATGCGCGAACACCTCAACCAGTATTATGATGAGTTTGTGGTCAGATACGGCAACCTCAATGAGAAACAGAATGTAAAGTTCATTCTCATGGATGCCAACGGACGTGACGCACTCGCATTGGAGCGTGGCGAGAATAGTCACTTTGTCAAAGCTGACATCTTCGACCACCCGGTATCATTTGCCGTTGATGAGGTTACATCTGTTGATACCCCGATGGAAGCATTGACCGCTTCACTCAATAAATTTGGAGAGGTCAATCTCGAATATATGAGCAGTCTTGTCGATATGGAGCAGGACGCGATGATTGACAGTCTTGCCGGACACATATATTATAATCCGCTCGTGTCAAACTTTGAGATTGCCGACCGCTTCATCGCCGGTAATGTAGTGCAGAAAGCCGAGGAGGTCAAGGAGTGGGTTAACCGCGAGGAAGAACGCATCAAGAATTTTCCCGGCTTTGACGGCGTTGAACCAATCATCGACTTGTCGAAAGAATCATTGAAAGCGTTGGAGGAAGCCATTCCCCGGAAGATTACTTTCGATGAACTGGACTTCAATTTCGGTGAACGCTGGATTCCAACCGGAATATACTCCGCTTATATGAGTCACCTATATGGCACTGAAGTTAATATAGCCTATTCTTCATCAATGGACGAGTATTCCTGTGATGCCCGTCACAAGAATATGAAGATTTGGGAGGAGTTCTGTGTCAGAGGTTATTATCGTGTATATGACGGCATGAGCCTTCTCAAACACGCCCTGCACAACACAGTGCCGGACATCAAGAAGTCTATTGGCAAGGATGAGAATGGCCACGACATAAAAGTCCCCGACAGTGAGGCAATCCAACTCGCCAACACCAAGATTGATGAAATCCGTAATGGGTTCTCGGACTGGCTGGAGGCTCAATCGCCGGAGTTCAAGGATAGACTTGTTGATTTGTATAACAGCAAGTTCAACTGCTACGTCAGACCTCATTATGACGGCTCACATCAGAAGTTCCCCGACCTCAACATGAAACTGTTGGGCGACCGCTACCATATCAATTCCGTATATCAGTCACAGAAGGATTGCGTATGGATGCTGATTCAGAACGGCGGTGGAATATGCGACCATCAGGTGGGCACGGGCAAGACCCTGATAATGTGCATGGCGGCTCATGAGATGAAACGTCTCGGATTGGTGAATAAACCGATGATTATCGGAATGAAAGCCAATGTTGCGGAAATTGCCATGACTTATCAGACAGCCTATCCCAATGCCCGTATCCTCTATGCGGATGCCAAGAGTTTCACAGCAGCAAACCGCGTGAACTTCTTCAACCAGATCAAGAACAACGACTATGACTGTATCATAATGTCGCACGACCAGTTCGGCAAGATACCGCAGTCTCCGGAGATGCAACAGCAAATCCTTCAATCCGAACTTGACACTGTTGAGGAGAATCTTGAAGTCATCAAGCAGCAGGGACACGACATTTCGCGTGGTATGCTCAAAGGGCTGTTGAAGCGTAAGGAGAACCTCACCGCCAAGATAACCACCATACAGTATCAGATGGAACAGTCCAAGGACAATGTGGTTGACTTCAAACAGATGGGTATCGACCATATCTTTGTGGATGAGAGCCATTATCAGAACTTTTATGAGTTTCCTATTAAATTACTCAATTATT
>CAMYSW010000364.1:0-3315 GCA_947297425.1 uncultured Porphyromonadaceae bacterium | reverse complement strand
GTTCATTCTTGTAAAGCTTGCTCGTGTAGCTGTTAGCATAATCCGGAACCGGTATCTGGTCGGGCGCGAATTCAGCCATTGAATCATCAGCCATCGCCTCCATCATAGCCATGTCGGAATTTTTGCGGTTCTGGGTATGGGCGAACTCATAGCTTGCGTGGAGTGATCCCAACGGGATATTGAAATAATATCTGCCGAGACCTTGAATGTTGAAATTATATTGAGGACGCACACTTGAATATTGATGCAGCAACCTGGATAAATCCGGTGCTCCGCCGTAGCATATATCCTGCAGATTATTACCGAAAAGAGAGCTGCGCGAATATTTTGTCTGAAATTTAATGGCTATTCCGTCGGGGCTTCCCGGCACCTTGATGCGTCCGTCGGCATTAAACTGCGCATCATAACCGTGACTGTCGGATTCATAAATTTTCAGATTGCGGTTTATGATCGCCTGCCTGAGTTCGCGGTTGTCGTTGGAATATATGGCGCGGATTATATCCCTGTCAATACCCTGCATCTCCTCCTTGAAAGCGGCTGCCACTGTCTCGTCATTATTGCGGTTCTTGTTGTATGAAAATTTCGGTTTCAACGTAAGGTTCCACCTCTCTTTCTTTATTTTGAAATCATGTTGTGTGGCAAGGGAAAAATCTTTGGAGCGTGTGTTCTTGTCTGTAAATTCATAGGTGTCTGCAGTCTGCAGATAGTTCACGGCGTTTGTCACTATGTTGTTCCTGCCGTCGACATATGATGCGTCGACATTACCGGAAACTTCCCATGTATGGAGAGAATTGTCTGCACGATAATCAATTCCACCGCTCGTTCTGCGTTTGATACCGTCACGCCTGTCTATGTCCACCTCCATATCACTGTCCGACAGGTTGTTCGATTTATTGATGTTGTTGGCGTTGCCGTAGAGGGCAAGCCGGGTATTGTTGGTATATTGCATAGCAAAAAGACGTCCGAGGTATCTTGAAGAAGTGCCACCGCCAACCTCCGCATTTATCATGTACCCTGTCATGTAGTCTTTCTTGAGACGCACATCCATCACGTATTCCTTATCGACATCCTCGCGGTCGCCTAATACGTATGCCATCTCGTCTTTCTTCTCATAGACGGCAATATCCTTTACGGCATAGGCACCGATATTCTCCATCATCACCTTCTTGTTGCCCTTGAAGAAATCTTTGCCGTTGAGTAGCAGCGACTCCACGAATCTACCGTTGACATATATCTTGTTTTCCTTGATTTCCACGCCCGGCATCTGAGCCACGAGAGCGTCAAACATCGAACCTTCCGGAAGGGTGAAAGCATCGGCATTATAGACAACAGTGTCTCCTTTGTTGTAAAACATCACCTTGCTTGCCTTTACAGTGAACTCATCAAGAGTCCTTACTTTCTCCCTGCTGAGATAAATATTGGGAATTTCCTTCTCGTCATCGCGACGATTGAGCTTCAGGGCATAAGACAAGAAATATGGCTCATATCCATCCTTACTGACCTTGATCAGGTAATTACCGTTTATTCTCGGTATGTTGACAGTGTATTTTGAAGTGGAATCCTTTTTGAAAGTGTATGAATCGTAAGTGCGTATTGAATTTTCAAACCTGTATCCACCTTTTGTAGAAGTCATCACGGTGCTGTCAGGATTGAGCACCTCTATTCTTGTGTCTATTACTTCGCGAGAAGTGAGGCGGTCATATATCCGACCGAAAATGGGAATACTGTCCACCTTTTCTTTCTTCTCTTTTTTCGGAGTGCCGGACTGAGCCAAAACCATCCGGCTACCACCGAATATGGCAATAAGGATTAACGCGCAAAGCAAAGGTAAACGTTTTTTCATGATATCAAAATAGTAGTGGTTGTTCTGTAGTTGATGTGGCAGGAGAAACATAAAACGAATTACTGTAACATCGATTTTATGTCATACCTATAAATATATTCATTATCTCCGAGTGGATTGAAAGCGTATAGAATGCCTTCTTTGTCAATATACATAGCCGAGGCAATTATAGGTAACTTGATTCTTGCGTATGGTTTCATGTCTGAATCAAAGATCTGTAGTTCGGATTGACCATTATTGGATTGATAGTCTTTTTCCGTGAGTCCGTGATACAGGAAAACTAACTTGTCATTCCAACTCTGCACCCCGCCGTAAGCACGCGGTATATTGCCACGCCATCTATTGTTCATTGAAGCGACATCGTCAAGTTCCGAACCAACACAGACAGTTTTCCTAAGCGAATTGTCATATAAAGAATAGATATTGATCTGGTTCAATGTTATGCATGCTTCTGCTGCCAAAGAATCATTTTTAAAGGGAAGAACCAAAAATGACAAGATGTTATGATCGATTTCACCTATCTCAGAAATTGTATTTTCTATGTTGATGTGATTCCTGTTACCGTCATCATGCAGCATATATCTTTTAAAGCCTCCTTCGCTAAAATCTCTGCGCACCATCAATGAGTCTCCGCTTGCCAAGGGAATGATATCTTTAACAGACTTGAAATATTTTGGGAATGAACGTTCTTTTATAATTTCTTTCCCTTCCTTAATAGAGGAGGTTATGTCAAGCATAAACACTTCTTTATTATGTTTGTAATCCAAAAAGGCGTATAAACTGTCATTCCGTACAATGAAACGCTGCACAATAGGTGACGAGGCATATTCCCCAGGTCCTTGTCCCTGTTTGAATAAATCCAAAAGCTTTTCTCCACTCTTAATGGAATAGAGTCCCATAAAATAATCCTGGTTTGAATTGATTCCGATAAACAAGGAATCAATCCCTTTGACGCTGACAACACCCTCAAAATTTGAGAGGTATGGTTTCTGCTGAGCCAAAGTATATTCGTGAGGGAATGAATTAACAAATTCCACTTCACCGCATACATTATGCGACGGCTTGCCATCGCAAGCCGTCATCAAGACAGTAAGCATTAGCAAATATGTGTAGACAAACGCTTTTTTCATTACTAAGACCAATCATGAAAATTAAACAGATCATATATATTTTAGCAAATCCGATATGCACCAAATGACAATAGCTCATTGCATTTGTCAATAAGACATCGGGGATTTAGCAACAAATTTATACATATTTATCCGGATATGCAACAACCGTGCCCAATAACATGAAATTAAGTCGCTTTATATTCCAATCCATCTTTATTATTTATTCTCCAACCAATTACAACCACGGGACAACCACTTCTATATACATGAAATCTTTATGAGAGTATATTTAAAAGTGGTTGTTGTGTGGTTGTTAGTGGTTGGAGTTATTAATTTGACATGGCAATTTAAACACAGAGG
>CAMYSW010000363.1:0-3323 GCA_947297425.1 uncultured Porphyromonadaceae bacterium | reverse complement strand
ACATAGTCAGTGTTGACTGGAAGCCGTCCCATACCGAGAGCGCAAACGCTATCGGGCCGAGTATTGCCAACACAATCAGGAAAAATGTCCTTATTGTGTCTATCGTAAGGGAGGCCGCTTGAAACAGCATTTCAAGTAATTCCCTGAAAAAGTTCTGAATGGCTTTCTTGACCTTATACATTCCACGCTCAATATACATACCGGCTGCTGTACCGATTTCGGTAACACCGAGTTCATCAATCTGACGGTCAAACTCAGCATCATCAACGAGGTAGGCAGTTGACGGGTCATTCATCATCTGCTCATATTCCAATCGGTCTTTTTCCTCACGGTACTTTTGCATATCGAGGGTTTGCCCCTCCAGCATCGAAGCTGTTCCTTGAACGATTGGCGACATCACCGCATTGATTGTCCCAAGTACCACCGAAGGGAAGAACATTATGCAGAAGCCGATAACAAAGGGGCGAAGAAGCGGGAACACATCAATCGGTTCTGCTCTCGCCAGCGATTGCCAGATACGGTAGGCGACATAGAACAATGCACCTAATCCGGCGATTGCCTGTGCCACGCCCGCCATATCCGAACACAGTGGCATCATCTCGTCATAGAGCGAGCGGAGGATTGTGTGAAGGTTGCTGAAATCTATCGAACACAGCATAATTACCAGTATTTTTCACTGCCGTCGCCGTAGAGGTTTACAACCCTTTGTGTGTCGGCTTTCTTTTTCGCCCTCAGATATGAGACGCTGATGTTCTTATTGGTGTAATAAGCGGTAAGATTCTTCAAACGCTTCATCTCCTTGTAACAGTTATCAACCACATCCATACGGTCTTTGTCGGTCATTGAGAGAGTGGTAATGTTGACCACCTGTTTCAAATCCCCAAGGACACCATTGGCTTCTTCCAAGATTCGGGTATAACCGGAGGCTATTGCAGACAGTTCCGAGGAAGTGAAGTTTGGATCCGTGAGCATCTTCTGGAAGTTATTGACGTAGTAGCCGGAGATATTGCCGAGCATGAGGATTGTCTGCTGCACCTTTCGGGCATCGCGGACGAGATTGTTGACTGACTGGAGAGCGTCGTAATATTTCTTTGCCTGCTGATAAATTTTCACGGTTTCCTGAAAATTTTTAATCATATTTTGCGCCGTCGAGGTTTCCTGAACGAGTGATTTGGAGTTGTTTACGATGCTCTGAGCGATGTTGGAAGGGTCAATGACCGTCCATTGGGCGTTTGCCTTGTTTGCACTGAAAAGGATGCAGATAGCAAACAGTGAAATAATAATCTTGGTATTTTGCATTTGTTTCAGACGGAAGTTATAGTTTTTATTCTTTCACGAGTGTTATCATCGAGAGAAAGCCTCTCAATACTCACAAAAGCCTCATTCTTAAGCACATTATCGTGGCTATTGCGTTTAAGCCATACACCCAGTCGGGGAATGAAGATACGGTTGGTGTTCCTGTCGAAATGAAATACAAACCCAAAACTTCCATTGGCATAAAAGCGGTTATGTTCCGATTCCTCACTCAAAAGGTATTTACCGTCTATGAGATGGTCGTTGACTCCATTCACACTCATTATGTAGGTTCCCCCATCTGAGTAAATATCGACTGTAATTATGCGGGACGTATTTGTCCATATTCCCGTCAATTCCGAAATTCTGTCGATGCCCATCTCAGGACTGTTATCGGGGGTAAGCTGTTCTTTAACATTTTCTTCTACCATCTTTTCAACCATTGGCTGAACGAACTTCAAAATATCCTCTGTCTGGCGTTGGTTCGCACTCTTTATTGCCGACTTAATTGTATTTTCAAGGCGTTCAAAGCCGGAGTCAATCCAATTCTTGATGCAATCGGCACAGAGTGACATATTGTTTATGGTTTTCTTGAAGAGGAGTTTCAGACCTTTGCATACCAGCACAAGGCCGTAAATTGCCAATGCCACGCCACCTATGAAAAGAATTGAAGTGGCGAGTATGGAAAATAGTGGTTCAAATAATTCTAAAAGTTCTGTTAACATTCGTTATTCGTTAGCTAATCGTTTTATTGCGGCTTCGGTATCGCCGCCGAGTTTCTGTGCCATTTCCAGCACCTTTATTTTCTCCGTTTCCTCAGTGGTATAGCAGAGATATTCCTCTTTGCTCACCTCAGTGGCATAGACGGCAGACTGGGTTCCACCAAGTCCAATCCACACCTCTTTATATAGGCGGTTGGGATTGTTCGCCATGTTGATACTCAGTATCTGCGCCTTCTCCTTGTCAGTCAGACCTAACAGCTCCTGTATCTGGTCAAAACGGTTCATGTACTTGCGCTGGTCGAGAAGTATCTTGCAGTCGGAGTTGTTGATGATGGTCTCTTTCACAATGGGTGACGATATAATGTCATCGACTTCCTGTGTAACAACCACTGCCTCACCAAAATACTTTCGGACGGTTTTATACAGATACTTCATGTACTCAGCCATATTTGCTGAGGAAAGAGCCTTCCAAGCCTCCTCGCAGATGAGGACTTTACGTACACCTTTCAGGCGGCGCATCTTATTGATGAAAGCCTCCATGATGATGATTGTCACCACCGGAAACAATTCTCTATTATCCTTGATCGAATCAATCTCGAAGACCACAAACCGCTTGTTGAGCAGGTCAATGTTGGCTTTTGAGTTGAGCAGAAAGTCAAAGCGGCCACCAAAATAGTATTGCCGGAGCGTGGTCAGGAAATTGTCAATGTCGAAGTCCTGTTTGTAGATGGGTATCGGGCGATTTGCCATTTCCGCACGGTAGTCATCACGCATGAACTCATAGAAAGAGTTGAAGCACGGTACAATGTCGCGGTCTTTTGCCATCTTGTCGAGGAACATTGACAATGCCGAGCCAAGCTCGCCGGATTCAGTCTTTGTCACCCTGTCATTCTCCGATTTCCAGAGCGTCAGCAGCAGCGTCTTGATTGAGTCTTTCTTCTCCACATCAAACACTCCGTCGTCGGTGTAGAACGGATTGAAAGAGATGGGGTTATCCTCCGTATATGTGAAATATACACCATCTTCGCCATGAGTCCTGTTGCGAATCAGATTGCTCAGACCTTCGTAGGAATTACCCGTGTCAATCAGCAGGATATGCGCGCCCTGTTCATAATATTGTCTGACAAAGTGGTTGGTGAAGAATGACTTTCCGCTACCTGACGGGCCGAGAATGAATTTGTTGCGGTTGGTGGTTATGCCTCGCTTCATCGGTTCATCGGAAATATCCAAGTGGATAGGTTTGCCCGTGAGTCGGTCAACCATCTTGATACCGAATGGTGAGAGGCTACTTCGGTAGTTGGTTTCGGC
>CAMYSW010000362.1:0-3329 GCA_947297425.1 uncultured Porphyromonadaceae bacterium | reverse complement strand
ATCATAACCACCATGAGTGTCAACGACTTCCTTTTTGCATCAATCCATGAGGTTGTGAAAACACTTATAGAAGCCTTCGTGCTTGTATTCCTTGTGGTGTTCATATTCCTTCAAGATTTCCGGTCAACGCTTATACCTATTATAGCTATTCCGGTTGCCTTGGTCGGCACCTTCTTCCTTATGTACATATTCGGTTTCTCTATAAACCTTCTTACCCTCTCAGCCCTTGTGCTTGCCATTGCGATTGTGGTCGATGACGCGATAGTCGTCGTCGAGGCGGTACACGCCAAGCTTGACGAAGGATATAGTTCCTCGAAGCGTGCCGCCATAGATGCAATGAACGAAATTGCCGGAGCCTTGATCTCAATTACACTCGTCATGATGCTCGTGTTTATTCCGGTGTCATTCATGGGAGGAACATCAGGTGTTTTCTACAGGCAATTCGGTCTTACAATGGCAATGTCTATTGGTCTGTCTGCCATAAACGCACTTACGCTCTCTCCTGCCCTCTGTGCCCTCTTCCTTAAGCCACACAACAAGAGCGAGGAGAAACCTCTTAAAGAGCGCATGAAAGATGCCTATTCAGCAGCCGGTGAAGTTGTGAAAGAAACATACAAGAAGCGCCTTAGAATTAAACTCCCTCCTTTCGTGACACTCATCCTGATTATAGCGGCAATCGCCTTACTAATGATGGGCTGGTTCGATTTCGAGAATATTCTTAAAGGCTCGATTGCAGTTGCTGTGGGATTACTTGCTATCATAGGTTTGTTCTCAAAAGAATTTATTGATTTCTTCAACAGCGGATTCAATAAACTTCTGAAGGTATATAACGTGGCATCAGGCTGGTTCATACGTCATAAGATTACAGGTTTTTCAATTGTTGCAGCATCAATTGCAATCCTTGTATGGCTTATGAGCACCACCGCCACTTCAATGGTGCCACAGGAAGACACAGGTACGATCATGGGTGTAGTAGACATGCCTCCTGCAACGGCAATGGAAAAAACAAAAGCCATAATGAACGAAGTTGACAGCATATGCGGATCCATACATGCGATTCAGACACGAAACGCAATCACCGGATATAGCTTCGTGGGAGGCCAGGGAAATACATATGGATCTTTCATCATCAAGCTTCGTCCCTGGGAAGAACGAGACGAAAAGACTGAAAGCGCGAACGCAGTGCTCGCACAGTTGTATCAGAAATGTTCGCAGATAAAAGACGGGCGTATAATGTTCTTCACGCCTCCGATGATCCCGGGTTATTCCTCTACCAGTGGTTTTGAGATCAAGCTTCAGGACAAAACAGGCGGAGACCTGAACAACTTCTTCCAGGTTTATCAGAGTTATATCGCAGCCCTCAACGCACGACCTGAAATCCAGATGGCATATTCAACATTCAATCCCACCTTCCCCCAATACATGGTGGAACTTGACGTTGCAAAAATTAAACAGGCTGGGTTAACACAGAATCAGATACTTAGTGCCCTTCAGGGATATTACGGCGGTATGTATGTGTCGAACTTCAATAAGTTCGGTAAGCTTTACCGCGTCATGATGCAGGCAAACCCCGAGGCGCGTATTTCTCCGGAAACATTAAAGAGAATAAAAATACGCAACGGAGCCACCATGGCGCCTATAGATAACTTCGTTTCGCTTAAACGTGTGTATGGTCCTGACATAATCAACCGATTCAACCTGTTCACCTCAATTGCTGTGACCGGTCAGCCGGCACCGGGCTTCTCTTCCGGAGACGCCATCAAAGCCATTGAAGAGGTGGGAGCGGAAATGCTCCCCAACGGATTCGGATACGAATATTCAGGTATGACCCGAGAGGAAGCAAAGGGTGGCAGTAGCCAGACCGCATACGTCTTCGGTCTTGTACTTCTATTCGTTTATCTGCTGCTTTCTGCTCAATACGAAAGCTATATCATACCGTGGGCTGTCATCCTGTCAGTTCCATTCGGTCTGATGGGCACCTTCATATTCGCACGATTCATGGGTATTGACAACAATATCTATCTCCAGATCGCCCTTATCATGCTTATCGGTCTGTTGGCAAAGAATGCCATCCTTATTGTGGAGTTCGCCCTTGAAAGAAGGAGAACCGGGCTAAGTGTGGTGCAGTCTGCGATTCAGGGAGCGACAGCGCGACTCCGTCCTATCCTCATGACATCGCTTGCAATGATTATTGGTCTGCTCCCTTTGATGTTTGCCACAGGTGCCGGAGCAAACGGCTATAACGCACTCGGCACCGGAGCAATCGGCGGTATGTTCGTCGGCATGATCCTGCAGGTGCTTGTCGTTCCCGCCATGTTTGTTGCATTCCAGCTTATACAGGAGAAAATCACACCTCCCAAATGGAAAGACAAAGACAACACGGGAATAACATCTGAAATCGAGCAATACAGTATAACAAGAGAATAATCAGGTAATGAATAAATTAATAAAATATATGACACTGGTGATGTTGACAGTTGCAATGAGCAGCTGTCACATCTACCGGAAATATGAACTTCCTTCAAATGAGAACGCATTTGTGGAAGATTTTCGAAAAGCCACTGAGCAACCGATAGATTCCACATCTCTTGAATATCTGGGATGGGAAAAGATCTTCACGGATCCGCTGCTCCAAAGTTACATCCGCCAGGCGCTTGATAATAATCAGGATCTTGACGATGCACGTCATAACGTGGAAATAGCACAGGCTCAGCTCAAAGGGGCAAAACTCAGCTATTTCCCATCATTAGCACTTAATCCCAATGGAGGGACGGCAAGTTATGGCGGCAGCCACATGAATTGGAGCTATACCATTCCATTGGCGGCAAGCTGGGAGATAGACGTGTTCGGGAAGATCCTGAACCGAAAGAGGGGAGCCAAAGTAAGTGTGGAGCAGATGCAGGATTATGAACAGGCTGTGCGCTCCCAAATTATCTGCGGAGTCGCAAACACATATTACACACTCGTTCTCCTCAAACAGCAATTGGATCTCACCCAAAGAACTTCCGTAATATGGAAAGACCAGGTAGAATCAATGAAGGCAATGAAAGAGGCTGCTTATGTAAACGAGGCTGCCGTAGTTCAAAGCGCGGCAAACTATTGGAGCATCATGTCTTCAATACCCGACATTAAACAAAACATAACAACCACGTCAAACGCTCTTTCCGTTCTCTTGGGCACATATCCTAAAGAATGGGAGGTAACTTCAGACCTCAATTTCTCACTTCCCGTAGATGTCAGAAGCGGAATACCGATGTCTTATCTTGCAGTGCGTCCTGATGTACGCGCTGCCGAAAGGGGGCTTGCAGCCGCGTATTATGTGACAATAG
>CAMYSW010000361.1:0-3330 GCA_947297425.1 uncultured Porphyromonadaceae bacterium | reverse complement strand
GCATACGCCATTTTAAGAAGTCGGTAGGGTACATGTCGAGCACAGCTATGTCTGCTTCGAATCCGGGTTCAAGCGAGCCTATGCGATCTTCAAGATGAAGGGCACGGGCACCACCTTTGGTCGCCATGTAGAAACTTTTGAGCGCCCCGATACTTTTTTTGTGGAGCATTCCTACTTTATATGCCTCGTTTAGCTGGCGTGGCAATGAGAAGTTCGTTCCGGCTCCGACATCGGTGCCAACTCCTACCCGGAGAGGCCGTTCTGCCTTTTTTGCCTCCCAGAATTTGAACATGCCGTCACCTAAAAACAGGTTGGATGACGGGCAGTGGGCAACACTGCAGTCGTAATCGTGGAGTGTCTGCCATTCTTCCTCTTTTACGATGCAGCAATGGGCAAGTACGCTCCTGTTGCCGAGGAGTCCGTATTGCCTGTATATGTCAGTATAATTCTTAGCCTGCGGATAAAGAGACAGTGCCCATTCTATTTCGTCATCGGCTTCATCAAGATGCGTGTGCATGTATACCCCTTTGTCAAGATTACTTTGATAAAGGTTGCCGGCAAGTTCGAGCTGACGCGGTGTGCTGGTTGGTGCGAACCGGGGGATGACGGCATAGAGCTGCCTTCCTTTCCCATGCCATTTGTCCAAAAGGGAAGAGGCTATCTCTATTGATTCCTCAGCGGAATTATCACGCAGCGATTCAGGTAGGTTGCGGTCTTGGAGCACCTTGCCTGTTATGATGCGGGTGTTGTATCGTTCCGATTCTTCGAAAAGCGCGTCAACGGAAGTTGCAAATGTTGTAGAGAACACGTTTGCAGTGGTGGTTCCTTGCCGTAGGATCTGGGTGAAGAACTGTTGTGCCACCGATTCCGCAAAATCTTTGGAACGGAACCTGCTTTCGGTCGGGAAGGTATACTGGTTGAGCCATTTAAGCAGGGTATCGCCAAATGATCCGATCATCGGTGACTGCACGTAGTGCACGTGTGTGTCTATCATGCCCGGAATAATGACAGCGTTTTCGTAACGGTCTATATCCTTGAGTTCCGGATAGAGGGGCGATACTTCGGAATACTCTCCGGCTGCAAGAATTTTGCCGTCTTGTATTATTACGATTCCGTCGCTGAAATGGGAATAGCACTTGGATTCGTCTTCTACAAGAAACGGGTCTTCATGATATGTAACCATTTCACCACGGATCCCCTTGAGTGGCGAACCGTTTGGATTTGCTTCTATATGCGGTATGTATTTTTTCATAAATTTCTTTGTTAAGCTTTAAGCTTGTAACAGCTTATTAAAGTGCGTTTTTAGATAGTTGTTTCTTAGGTAAAACAAGTCAGTGCGAGCCCCTGTTTCAACCTAAAGCTACAATTTACAAAGATATATCATTCTTTCGATATAAAAAAGAAAAAACACAGAACTTATATATGTATTAAAACGTTTTTATGGCAAATTGAGATCAATGAATTTCTTAATTTCAATATATGTTGAAAAGACATGTACTTATATATTTATATTGATTTTACATATTTTAATACTTAATTTAATACTGCTATGACACAAAACACTGCCCCTCTTGCGGGCATAAAGATCGTTGATTTCACTGCTGTACAGTCTGGTCCTTCATGCACACAGCTACTTGCATGGCTTGGTGCCGATGTTATAAAAATCGAGCGTCCCGGTTCAGGCGACGCAACCCGTAATGAACTTCAGTTTGATCCAGACTGTCCAAGTTATTATTTCTTGCAGCTTAATTCCAATAAAAAGTCTCTTTCGCTTGATGCCGCAACTCCCGATGGTAAAGAGATACTCACAAAACTTATAAAAGAGTGTGACATATTTATAGAGAATCTTCATCCCGGAGCAATGGATAAGTTGGGATTCGGCTGGGATGTGGTTCACAAGCTTAATCCACGTTGTATATATGGTACAATCAAAGGTTTCCCAGTGGCTTCGAGCTATAAAGACCTTAAAGCTTATGAGCCTGTTGCCCAGGTTACTGCCGGTGCGGCATCCACTACGGGATGGTGGGATGGAGAACAAAATGTGCCGACACAATCCGGTGCTGCTTTGGGCGATTCTAACACGGGTATGCATATGACTATCGGCATTCTTGCAGCTTTGCAACAGCGGCAACGCACCGGAGAAGGCAGCTACGTGTATCAGTCGATGCATAATGCATGCCTTAACCTATGCCGTATAAAGACGAGGGATCAACTGACTCTTGACCGCATAGGCTATCTTACGCAGTTCCCGCAATATCCGGATCAAAAGTTCGGTGACTTCGTGCCCAGATCCGGAAATCAGGAGGGTTCCGGAGTGTTAGGCTGGACATATAAATGCAAAGGCTGGGAAACAGATCCCAATGCATACGTATATGTGATCCTGCAACGAGGAGAGAAAGATTTCGAGCTTGCATGCAAAGGTCTTGGTTTTGAAGATTGGCTTACAAATCCTGATTTCAATACTGCCGATGCACGTGACAAACATAAACAAGAGATTTATGCCAGAATTGAGACATATACAATCAATAAGACCAAATATGAAGTGACAGAGGAATTGTCGAAGTTTGGTATTCCTGTTGCACCGGTGCTCAATACCAAGGAAATTATGGAAGATCCCAACAATTATGACGGCAATACGCTCGTGAAGATTGACCAAGGTGGTAAGATCGGAACATTTGTGACAGTAGGGGTTCCTTTCACTATTTCAAATTATCAGCCTGTTTATGGACCATGTCCTACTTTGGGAGGCAACAATGAAGAAATTCTCTCATCCCTCGGATACACAGCCGAGCAACAAGCTAAATTTGCGAAGAATGGAACAATCTAAACAGCTTTTAAACAGATTTTTAGATTATCTATTATGGAAAACACTAATATAAAACAATCCGGTTCAAGGATTCTTGAACCATGTGTGTGTAACCATACTGCTGTTCCGAATCCCCAAACGGACATGACAGGAATGTATGTCCTTGCAAATGCCCTGAAAGCTAATGGGGTGGAGGTGATTTTCGGACTTGTCGGCATTCCTGTGACAGAAGTTGCTTATATATGCCAGAAGGTCGGAATAAGGTTTATAAGTTTTCGGTTTGAACAGCAGGCTGGTATGGCTGCTGCCACCTATGGTTATCTTACCAAAAAGCCGGGTATTCTTCTGACCGTGTCGTCTCTTGGTTTTCTTAATGGGCTCACCGCCACGGCAAATGCCACTGTCAATTGCTATCCGATGATACAGATTTCAGGATCGTCGGATCGTGTGGCTGTGGATCTTGAGCAAGGCACATATGAAGGTCTTGACCAACTTGCCATAGCCAAGCCTTTGGTGAAGGCCGC
>CAMYSW010000360.1:0-3333 GCA_947297425.1 uncultured Porphyromonadaceae bacterium | reverse complement strand
ACATAGCACGTTCCAAGTCCACAACCTAAAGCAGCCATAAAAAACTGCTGGGCAAAGTACCCCGCCCTTTCAAGAGTGTGTGGAAACGACGTATCTACTATACAGGCAAGAAAGTTGCTGACATTTTTAAAAAAGCCGTAACTCCTTGTAAAACCTTTGAACGGCTCCGGATTTCCTGTCACCAACTGAAAATTCAATCCAGCCTCATGAGAATTTATAAATGTTACCTCCGACTCTAATTTTTGTATAATTGCCGGATCTATCTGATCAAGAGAATAAGATCTCACCGAATGGCGAGATCTTAACTCATTTAAAGTGTATATCATAAAATATATTCAGATAATTCGTCTGCTACTCAACTTCAATATCGACACTGAAATTGTCAAGAAACTCCATAGTTTTAGCTATATAGTCAGCCATTACAACGTCTTCGTCAACAAAAGGCACAACTTTCCTATATGCTTCCATAACAATCTCAATATATGGTGAGGATTTCAACGGGCGACGGAAATCAATACCTTGTGCTGCATTCATAAGTTCAACAGCAGCTATATACTTTAGGTTATCCACTATCTTATGTAATTTAGTGGCTGCATTGGCACCCATTGAAACAAGGTCTTCCTGTCCGTTGGAGCTTACAATTGAATCACATGATGCCGGCCATGCGAACATCTTGTTCTGACTCACCATTGACGCTGCGGCATATTGCGGTATCATGAAGCCGGAATTTAAACCGGGATGCGCCACGAGGAAAGGAGGCAATCCCCTCTCTCCAAGGATAAGTTGTGCCACGCGACGTTCGGATATGTTCCCAAGCTCATGAAGGGCAACGCCCATATAGTCGAAAGCGAGAGCCAAGGGTTCGCCATGGAAGTTACCACCGGACACTACAAGATCAAGATCCGGGAAAACTGTAGGATTGTCCGTAACAGAGTTGATCTCTGTGTGAAGGATATCCGTCACATGATTCATAGCATCCTTGACAGCTCCATGCACCTGAGGAATGCAGCGGAATGAATATGGATCCTGCACATGCTCTTTCTCCCTTGCTATGATTTCGCTGCCTTTCAACAAGGAGCGGAATATCTTGCCCGTTTCTATCTGCCCCCTGTGAGGTCGCACTTGCTGGATACAGTCAAAGAATGGCTCGATACGTCCGTCGAACGCTTCAAGAGACATGGCTCCAAACAAATCGAAACAATTTACAAGATGCCAGCCGTCAATCAGAGCCTTGATGCCGTTGGCGCTCATAAACTGAGTGCCGTTAAGCAATGCCAGGCCCTCTTTTGACATAAGTCTGATTGGTCGCCAACCGAATATATTCAAAGCTTCAGTACTGCGGATTCTTTTACCTTTATACCATACTTCCCCTTCTCCGATAAGAGGGAGGAATAGGTTAGCCAATGGTGCCAGGTCTCCGGATGCTCCAAGCGAACCGCGATCGAATACTACAGGCAGAACGTTATTGTTATACATGTCGAGGATACGTTCTACTGTCTGCACCTGCACGCCGCTGAAACCCATGGAAAGGGCATGCGCCTTAAGCAAAAGCATCAGTTTCACAATGACATCGTCTACCGGAGTGCCGACACTGCATGAATGACTTTTAACAAGATTCTCTTGCAGTGTTGACAATTCATCATGAGAGATATGCTGATTGCATAGAGACCCGAATCCGGTAGTGACACCATAAATAGGAGCCGTGTTCTCATCTGTTTTCTTATCGAGATACTCACGGCATGCCGCAATTCGCGCACGTCCCTCTTCAGAGAGTATCAGCTGTGTATTGTCATTTATTATGCGTTCTATGAGATCATATGTCAGTTCCGAAGAACCTATTGCATATATTTCCAATCTTTCCATGGTATATTAATTTAAACAATTTTTAAATTCTTTGAAACTACCCTTCCCTTGCTTATTACCGTATTCACGCAATTCATACCTACATAATACGGAAGCATACGATAGTTGTCAAACTCAAGAATCACAAGGTCTCCGCTCTTGCCGACCTCAATCGAACCGGTATCTCCGGCAAGGTCAAGAGCTGCGGCTCCATTCAACGTCAGAGCTGTGATAGTCTCCTCAATCGACATCTTCATGTAAATACATGCCAACGCTATAGTCAGCGGGATTGAACCACTGAAGCAAGATCCCGGATTCAGATCTGTTGCCAAAGCTACAGCCGCGCCCGCGTCAATAAACTTACGTGCCGGTGCAAACGGCTCTTTAAGCGCAAATGCAGTGAGCGGCAACAGTGTAGCCACGGTGCCTTCCTCTGCCATGCGACATATTCCTTCGTCACTTACATGCAAAAGATGGTCAGCGGATATGGCTCCAAGTTCGGCGGCAAGTTCGGCGCCTCCGAGAGTCACTATCTCGTCAGCATGTAACTTCAGTTTGAATCCCGCCTCTTTTGCTGCTTTAAGGAATCTTCGGGAGTCTTCAATTTCGAAGACATTTTTTTCAGTGAATATATCACAGAATATAGCCTTGTCTTTTACGGCAGGGAGCATTTCCTTTATCATCAGGTCAATATATTCCCCTGTCCTTCCTTTATATTCCTTAGGCACCGCATGGGCACCAAGGAAAGTAGCGACTATGCGCAACTTTTGTTCCGGATCTTTTGCAAGCGAATCAATCACATCGAGCATCTTCACTTCCGATGCAGTGTCAAGACCATATCCACTTTTTGCTTCTACAGTTGTCACACCCATGGAGACCATCCTGTCAATGAACCATTGTGCCTTTTTTCTTAGTGATTCAGAAGATTCCTCTCTTGTGGAGTTCACTGTTGACTGGATGCCTCCCCCTCTCTCCATGATGCTCATGTAAGAGTCTCCTTTAAGTCGCCATTCAAACTCATCGGGACGATAACCGCCAAATATCAAGTGTGTGTGTGAATCTACAAACCCGGGAAGCACCACCCTCCCTTGAGCATCAATAGATTCGCATGAGCCTGACATAAACTCTGCAGGGAGTGACGAATCCAATCCGCAATATGCTATTTTGCCGTCATCAATTGCTATGGCTCCATTTTCGATTACAGACAACTCCCCCATATCTTTGCCACATTTTGCGGAATTGCCCATAGGTGTGACTATGGTTGCGTTTCTTATTACAAGATTGCTCATTGTCTGGCTATAATGTCGTTAACAATCGATAGGATTTCCGCTTCACGTTTGTCTGCAACCTGCGAAACTACCAATGCATCTGCAAGCAAAGCATCTGCCACTTCGCGGTTTTTAAGTCCGGCAGCATTAATTTTCACATTGAGATATGCCCCTTGCACTGCTGCTCTGGCAGCAAGCGCTCCAACACCGGCATGACTTACAG
>CAMYSW010000359.1:0-3341 GCA_947297425.1 uncultured Porphyromonadaceae bacterium | reverse complement strand
CGCCAGCTCCATGCGTCCATACGCACGTATTCTGAATTCTTTCATGATGGATAAGTTTCTGATTTACTGTCACAAAAGTAACAAAATATTTCCACATAACCAACGATTTCCCATTGAATAACCGACCCTAATTGCATATAACCGACAAGGTATGAGCATAACGGTCCACAACCGATTTTCCGGTAGTCAGCGGTTGTATCTTTGTATCGTCGAAAGGGGAAAGAATCCCGGAGACACCATGTATAACCCTTTAATTTATTGTTTTATGATTCGTTACAAAATTTATCAGAACCAGCAGAAGAAAGGCTTGAATGCAGGCAAGTGGTTCGCCCGTGCGGTAAGCGATGAGACGTATGATTTGGGCAAGCTTGCCGAACATATGTCGAAACACAATTCACCGTATTCCGGCGGTGTCATCAAGGGTGTGCTCACCGATATGGTGGAGTGCATCAAGGAGCTGCTGCTCGACGGCAAATGTGTGAAAATCGATGACCTTGCCATTTTCGGTGTGGGCATCCGCAGCAAGGCTGCCGAAACGTTGGAAGAGTTCTCGCTGGAGAAGAACATCATCGGCATGAGACTCAAGGCACGTGCCACCGGCAATCTGTCGACGACCAACCTGAAGCTTGACAGCCAACTGAGACAGCAGACTGAGTATCAGAGACCTACCACTTCCGGTGGCAACAATTCCGGTTCGGATTCCGGCAATACGCCCGACCCTAACCCGGATGGTGGCGGAGAGACTCCCGATCCGGATCCGGCAGCTTAATCCTTGCCTCTATCTCCTGTCTCTCCTATTTTCTGTGAGCCCTTCTTTTTGCGAAGGGCTCGCTAATATCCAAATCTTTTAATCTTAAAAAAAATCGACTTATGAGCAATTCATCATCACGCCGCTCCGTATGGAGCCTGGTTCTCAAGATTATCATCACTGTAGCCACTGCCATCGGCGGTGTGCTCGGAGTGCAAAGCTGTATGTAGGCCAATGAGGACCATTACGCTAATTATCATTCATTGCAGCGCTACGCCGGAGGGGAAATCCCTCTCGGCGGAAGCCTGTCGTTCAGACCATATCCACCACCGTGGATTTCGCGACATCGGTTATCATTTCTATATCACACGTGACGGGGAAATCCATCGGGGACGGTCGCTTGAAAAGGTTGGGGCACATTGCCGGAATCACAACGCCCATTCGGTAGGCATTTGCTACGAAGGCGGGCTGGATGCGGAAGGAAAGCCGAAGGATACGCGCACTTTGGAGCAAAAGGGCTCGTTGCTTGCTTTGTTGAGGGAGTTGCGGCGACAGTTTCCGAAAGCGTTGATTGTGGGGCATCATGATTTGAATCCGATGAAGGGATGTCCGTGCTTTGATGCGGTAAAAGAGTATTTGCAGGTATAAATTAAAAAGACGAATGGCTGACAGAAGATTTCATTGTCAGCCATTCGTCTTATATTTTCTATAATAACCCTGAATTTATTCGTATTGCCAAATATCATCCATGGTAATGGGCACATAAGCACCATCTTTCATCTCTATGATAACAGAAGGTTCATGCACAACAAGAGTGTGCCACATTCCGACAGGTACCTGAACACCATAAACACCTTTCGCGGGATTCAAATCATAATGACCGCATTCAACCCCTTTTTCGTTATAGAAAAGTTCAGTGACATGGCCTCTAAGCAGAATTACAGTTTCACCAGTCGTTGTGTGGCGATGAATGGGAACATGCGTTCCCGGTTGCAAGGCATTGAGCATACGTTGTGAAGTGTCTCCATCGCCATTACGCAAATCCAGATTGACACGACGTCTCTCATTAGTCTCAGCCTGAGACAATAACTCATCAAGCAATTGGTCATTAATTTCCATCATTCCTTTCGTCAGCTTTAGCACGCAGATACTCTTCGTGCAAATGATAATACTTCTTTTTGAACAATATATAGGCTACACACAGCAATGCCGATACCACTACAAGATACAGATACTTGTTCACCGGCAGATAGATGGCACCCAAAGAAATTACCAACTGCAAAGCCATGTAAATGGTGGACACCGTCACATGCTTAATATGCAGCTCATTAGCCATCAGTTGATAAGCATGCTTGCGATGGGGTTTACCAATATTCTCATGTAGCATGATGCGGTGACAGATAGTAAGCACACTGTCCACACCATATACCATCAACAGCACTATAGCCCAATAGTTTCCGCTCTGCAAAATATAAGAGCCCAGGAAATAGAGCAGAATAAATGCGATGGAGACACTACCCACATCACCGGCAAAGCATTTTGCCCTAGTACGGAAGTTGAACAGGCAGAACACCAATACACTCAACAAAGTCACAATGATAAAGTTGTTATCGGTGTATTCCTCCTGCATATTCAAGAGCAACAAGGGAATCAATACCGCCAATGAATAGCCACCGGTGATACCATTTATGCCGTCCATGAAGTTATACGCATTGATAATACCTGTACATACTATAAGTGCAATGATAACCACCCACCAATACTCAGGCAGTAAAATGCCCCACTGATAGAACATGAGCGTCATAGCGGCGAAATGTACAATCAGTCGAAATTTATTGGGTACCGAATGAATATCATCGGCAAAACTGATGCCACCCAACATGGTGAGCCCCAACAGGAACCACGGACATGTGAAACCATAAAAGGCGGCATAAAGCCAGGCTCCAAACAAGAAAATAATACCACCGCCACGCAGCACTATAGAACTGTGCGACGAACGCAAGTTGGGTTTATCTATAATGTTACACTTATCGGCAACCTTGAAATATGCCAATTCAAGGACAAGCAGCAATACTGCTATCAACAGATATACGACCATACTTATTTTGTATTTGCAAATGATTTAACGGTTTGTGTCAGTCCTTCTTCGGCACGTATGGGCATTTTATCTACTCCCAGTGCTCTTTTTATTTTGGCATTGCTCACCACATAGTTTTCGGTAAGTTTCGTCAAACGCTCCGAGTTCAGCGGCAGGTGCAAAACGTCTCCCACTTTTGCCATGCCGTTCATCAATCCCTTGGACAGATGCCAGATACGTGCCCTCTTGCCCAACGCATTGCAAATGACTGCAATAAGCTCGTTCGTTGACAAAGACTCATCATCTCCCATATTGTAGATGCCCGAAGCGACATCTTTGGTAAGCAACCCCTCAATGGCAAAGCAAAGATTGCCAACGGAAGTAAAACATCGTCGGTTCTCAAACGCCCCTAACGGCCAAGGTATCCCCTTTTTCACCACACCATAAAGCAGATTGAGATTACCTTTGTTACCGGGACCGTGTATCATACATGGACGCAAGATATACACTTGCTTA
>CAMYSW010000358.1:0-3341 GCA_947297425.1 uncultured Porphyromonadaceae bacterium | reverse complement strand
CCAAGGTTGCGCGAGCCGGTATGGATAACGAGATAAACGTTGCCCTCATCATCCTTATCCAGTTCAATGAAGTGATTGCCGCCACCGAGCGACCCGATGGCTTTGTTAATACGACCGGAGTCTTTCAACTCTCGGTAGCAGTACAGTTCGGTGACAAGCTTCTTCGCCTCTCGATATATCTCCATCTCCTCATTTACAAGAGGTTTGAAGCCAAACCTGTCCTCTCGAACAATCTTGCCAGACGGTATATTTCCCCTGATGTGTTCATGGAAGGCGTGAAAGTCAATGTTCTCAATCTTTCCAAGATTAAGAATGCGCATACCGCAACCTATATCAACGCCCACAATATTAGGGATAACCTTGTCGCCAAGATTACCGGTGAACCCAATCACACATCCGGCCCCGGCATGAACGTCAGGCATGATACGTATTTTCTTGTCGGAGAACACGTCAATCGAGAGCAGGATCTTTATCTGCTCCAACGCATTCTCTTCAATGTTGTCCGTGAATATCTTCACGTCATATCCGTCTATTGTCTTCATAAGCGTATTGTTATATTGAGGGCGCAAAGTTAAATGGTGACTGCGCAACCATTTTACGTAGCACCGGCAAAATTAACCCACACCTGACGCACTTTGCGATACAACTCAAATTATTTTCAAAAAAATAATAAGTTATTCAACTTGTTTCACATATTGAGACATAGTTGTGCTAATTTTGCCTTACGGATACAAGTTATAACTACATAAGATGAAAATTATTCATATATCAGATACACATGGTTGCCACAAGAGATTGACGAATTTGCCTGAAGCTGATGTTGTGGTTCATTCAGGTGACTTCACCATGAATGGCTCAGAACCGGAAGCCCTTGATTTCCTTAACTGGTTATGCGACTTGCCTTATGCCCATAAAATATTCATCTGCGGAAATCATGATGATTGTCTTTATGGAGCCAACATTGATGGTCTTGACCCCAATGTTCATTACCTCTGCAACTCCGGAGTGGAGATTGACGGAGTGAGATTTTATGGCGTACCAATGTTCATGGGTGATTGTATAACAGACCGCCAAGCGAAAAACATCTCCAAGATTCCATCGGATACTGATGTGTTGATTACACATAGTCCGGCTTACGGCATCCTTGATTTCGATGACGATATCAATTACGGAGATGAGCAAATACTCTCCAAAGTAATAGAAGTCAAGCCTCGCGCCCACCTATTTGGACATATCCACTCCCAGCATGGTATCCTGACAGAGCACGGTATAACCTTCTCCAACGGAGCGATAATGAATGCAGATTATACGAATCTCAACCAGCCGAATCTAATCAATCTATAAACTAAAAGGGCCTATGTAAAACTGAAAAACAGTTCAACATAGACCTTTATTTTTATGGTATGAAGAGTGTGACAAGTTCACATAGCCTCCGCTTATATAATCCTTTGTGCCATTTGCCTTTGTAGTGACAATGTGAGGTGTAGGCTTTGAAGATGTTGCGGCTGCCGGATTTGAGCATTTTATAGACGCTGGATTTGTTTACGGCACCCGGACCGATGTTGTAGGCTAATGCTCCGAGGAGGACACTATCCTTGCCCGTGTCACGGTAGAGAGAACAAAATTTCCGTAGGTCTTCACGAAGAAGAGCATCGGCTTCGCGCTCACTCATCTTGTAGCCACGGAAGTATTTTTCGCCGGGTAGTTTTCTATGGCCATAACCCAAGTAAGGCCAGTGGCGACGAGAATCATGTAGTGTTTCAAACTTTTTGATTATCAGAACTGCACGTTCAAAAAGCGGCAGTTCCATTATGCTTCGTTTTGTTTTATGCTCCCTTGCGGGGGCAGTTCGCTGTGAGGTGGCGTTGCCGGGCATTGTTCCCACAATGGAGAACAATGCCACAAAGAGTATCAGGAGTTTTTTCATTGCTTCATTCGTTTGAGGTTGATAAAATTGGTTTTACCGAGCTTACGATTGAGCCGATGCCACCTGTGACGTCATCTTCGGAGTCTTCGTTGTTGAACTCAAAGGTCTGTTCCCATTTCGTCCCATAGTTGTCCTCAATTGTTATCAGAAGTTCGTGACTTTCTGAGGAGTGAGCAGTGTAGTTGAGTCGGAATTGTTTGGATTCGATTAGTACGCGGTCATTGTTGACGAGTGTCGGGCCATCGACAAGTTTCAGTGTACCTTTCCCCTCATACTGGAAGTATCGGATTGTGTAGAGGGTGTTGGTGTAATTTCCTTCGGGGACGATGGTCATACGCAGTTCGACTGTTTCGCCATTGGCGATTTTGTCGGCGTATGGCATGACTTCCACGGTGAAGGGATATGACTGCTGCACATCGAGGTCGTCAGAACATGAGGTGAGGGAGAACACGAGAGCGAAGAGGACTGCCCAGAAACAGAAGAACCGGGCGGGAGTGACGCGGATTGCGCCGATTCTATTGAGGATTGTTTTCATCAGAGTTTGAGTTTTGATTTTGTTGTCTGTTTGGGATAGAGCGACATAAGATGGTGCGCTTCGCGCCGTTCTTGGCTGCACTCGGCATTGCTCAAACCTTTGGTTTGGCACTGCTCTCGTTGACACAAGAAGTCGTTCAGATCCTTGTTATTGGGGTAAAGTGCGGACTTGTCCATTACCTTATCGCCTAACTCCTGCTGCAACTTGACGAGTGCGGATCGTCCGGCATTGTCGTTGTCGAGATAGCAACTCACCACGCTGTATTCTCTCATTGGGACAATGGCCTTATTCAGATTGGAGACAGAGTTAAGCACTATTGTGTCAGTGCCGTCATTATATCCGAGTCGTTCCGCTGAGAGAAAGTCGATGAAGCCTTCAAAGACATTGCATCGGGCGTTGCCATTGGAAATGTGGGTTATATGCTTGGGTGGATAAGAGCCTTTGAAAAAGGAATTCCGCAGTTCATAGCCATGCGCGTTATTTTCAAAGCCGATGGCGTAAAACCTCTTGCCGTGCAATTCATAATCAACCTGCACACAATAGCGTTGGGCTATGTCGCGTGATATGCCACGGTCAGCAAGGTATTTAAGCAGAGCCGGAGCCTCCAGTCTGAAGATTTCAACATTTTCAAAGGTTGGTTCTTCCTTGAACGGCATTGGCTTGTAGGGCTTCTCCACAGCCAACTGCATCTTTTGGGCGATGAACTCCGCACGTTTGATGAAGTCTGTTTCGCCTGTCAATTCTCCGACAAGATTGAAGATGTCGCCACCGGCGCCGCTCCCAAAATCGTACCATAGATTTTTGCGAGGATTGACATGGAAAGACGGCTTTCGCTCATTGCGATATGGAGAGTAGAACCACAGTCCTTTGCTGTCGCGT
>CAMYSW010000357.1:0-3344 GCA_947297425.1 uncultured Porphyromonadaceae bacterium | reverse complement strand
GTATAAAATAATGCAGTTTCTTTTTCCCAGTCATCATGTCCATTGCCCCCCCCTTACTACGCCACGGCTGTAAACCAGTTTGGTTTGGTTCGGGCTCTATATATGCCCGACTAAACCTATATAAACGAGGCTAGGCCAGAAAAAGTATGCTTGGGTGCAGAGTTAGGTGTAATGAGAGCCGAGACGCCGCCACGCAGCGTTAAGAATATACAAAAACACCCAATTTTACATTCTTGGGTGTAAAATTGGGTGTTTGTTTTGCAATTTGCTGATTTTCAACATTTATCGCGGAGAGAGAGGGATATGAAACTATAGTATAATGAGGTTTTATAGATAATCAATAATGCTGATACAATCCTTATTTATCAACTAATTACAATAATATATGATAAATAAATTTAAATTGTAGTTTCCTTGATTGAATGAAAATTTGTATGTAATTTTGTATGGGTAAAATTGAGACAACCTCAAATACATACAAAAGAATCGTTCATGGGTAAATACAAGCATCGCGTCAGCTTCCGATTGGAGAAGCGTAAAGATAAAAATGGAAACTTCCCGGAGGAAATGCCGATAAATGCCGACATTACTTTTGGCGGCAAGCGTATATGGTATTACTCCGGGTATCGGATTGCCCCGGCAAAATGGGATGAAAAAGCCCAAAGGGTGAAGCGCAATAACTTCAACAGTGATGATGTGTCTGCCTCAGACATTAATCAACGGCTGATTAAGATTGCGTCTGCCGTTGACGATGCTTTTGCTCAATTAGAGCTGAGAGAGGAAGAGGCTACTCCGGCCACAGTCAGAGAGGAAGTAAAAAAGATACTCGATGAAGATAGGTGCACCCGACTGACAGTATGCCAGACTTATGATATTCTTATTGATGAAAGGGAAAAAGAAATAAAAGAGACTCCTGCCACCGCTCAATGGTCAAAAGGTACGCTGACAAAGCATAAGACCATGCGGAAGCATCTGTCGGGTTTTCGAGCCACATTATATTTTGAAGACATCAACGATGAACTGCTTGCAAAGTTTGAGCTGTACCTAATCGGCAAGAGGCTCTCCAACAGCTATGTGTTCAAGTCCATGAAGGATATCAAGACTTTCCTTAACTGGGCCACTAAAAAGGGCTATAACCGCAATATCAAATACCAAAGCTATCAGCAACGTTTCCATGATGAGACAACTTCCGATACAGCAGTAAATCATTTCGCTCTTACTCCGGAGGAATTACAGTCCATTATGACTTTTCCTACCCATAGGCAAGCTATTGATCGGGCAAGGGATGTGTTTGTGTTCTGCTGTTTCACTGGGCTAAGGTTCTCGGAAGTTATGGCCTTAAAAAGGTCAAATATGGATGGGGATATACTTGATACGACAGCGCAGAAGACCAGACAACGAAAAAGAATTCCCCTTGCAGAAGACGCCATGCGTATTTTATCAAAATACCCAGCCGCACCTGATGAGGACGATCCGAGAATATTTCCCAAAATATCAAATCAAAAATTCAATTCACATCTAAAAGAAGTCGGGAAACTTGCCGGAATGACAGGCGATTGGATTATAGAAACACAAAACGGACGCTCTCGGACACGAACCACTGTAAAGAAATATGAGGCACTGGCCTCTCACTGCGCCCGAAGAACCTTTACAACCCTTTGTCTCCGTAAAGGAATGTCACCGGAGGATATTCGCGCAGTCACAGGGCATACTACGGCCAACATGATGATGAAATACGTCAAATTTGACGACGAAAGCAAGAGGGAAAAGATGAATCTTCTCAACAACAGCCATAGTCACGGTGTTGAAACCGTCTTTGACCATGCCATTACCGATGATGAAAGAATTCGTCTTGGCATACCGACGCGTGAAGCTTATCTTGAAATGTTCGAAGGCGATACTGCCTCCGTCAATGCTCACCTCGCAGTCCTCGCTCATATCCGTGGCAACCTCGATGACCGCGCCAACTACATCAAGCGTCTTCCCACAGATAAACTCAACGAAGTCCTTGAAATCATAATGAAACTATAAAAAAACACCCTATTTATTTACTTATAAGTAAAACATTTTTCGTACCTTTGCGTTTACAAAGACAAAGCACATATCGATTATGAGTGAAGCAGAACTTATACAGCTGAACAAAAACCGTAATTGCACCCTCTACACCATTCAGTTTATCACTGAGGATAAGGGTGAGTATCTCCGTTTCTATAACCGTTTTAAGAATGATGCGACCTATAATGAGGATTTGGCCCGTATAGCCAAATTCGTTGAAAGTATCGCTGACCTTGGTGCTCTTGAACGATTCTTCAGACCGGAGGGAAAGATGAGTGATAGGGGTTGTGCACTCCCGGTCGTAAAATCGAAGTTGCGCTTATATTGTCTGCGTCTATCAGACAGCATCCTTATTCTCGGTAATGGAGGAGTTAAGAAAACACGTACATATGACGAGGACGATGAGCTGCGCGGATTTGTAGTCACCCTGCAAAACTTTGACAAGCTTATCAAAGATGGTGTAAAGGACGGAACCATCACCATTTCCGAAAATGAAATTGAAACCGACAAAACCTTTGACATATGAAAACTGCATTTGAAGAATATAACAAAATAGAGGACTCGATACCGGCTTCTATTCATAAGGAAGTAGCTATGGAGATAGCTGTCTCCAATAGGATTTACGAGCTTATGCAAGAAAAAGGACTGTCAAAGGCCGAGTTTGCCCGTTCGCTTGGTAAGCGTCCATGTGAAATTACCAAGTGGCTGAGCGGACAGCATAATTTCACCCTTTCCACCCTCGCGATGCTCTCCGCCTTTTTCGGTCAGCCAGTCATCACTGTAGGATAAGATAAACTTATGTTGAAAACAACTGACGATTTCTTCATACCTGATAATGAGGTCAGGCTCCCGAAGGAGCTTGACTACAGCCGTGTGTCGGAATATGTGAGGTCGGCTGAGGCGTTCTCCCGCTCGACTTATCAGAGCGTCTATATCATCGACTATTTCAAGCAGAATTTCCTGTATGTTTCGCCCAACCCGATGTTTCTCTGCGGATTGTCGCCCGAACAGATGCGAGATTTAGGCTACCGTTTCTATATCCAATATGTACCGGAGAAAGAACAGCCCTTTCTTCTCGCATTAAATAAGGCCGGATTTGATTTCTACAACAATATCCCTCTCGTTGAGCGTAAGGACTGGTATATATCATACGACTTTCATATTCTCAACAGCGGGCGTAAAATCCTTGTCAATCACAAGCTGACACCGCTCGCCCTCACCTCAGACGGGCGGATATGGCTCGCCCTTTGCGTGGTGTCGGCATCGACACACACCGACGCCGGACATAT
>CAMYSW010000356.1:0-3373 GCA_947297425.1 uncultured Porphyromonadaceae bacterium | reverse complement strand
GAAGCTATATGATCACCGACAATAGGTTTCCAAAGGGCTATTGCACGTTGCTCGTCGAGACGCGCTGTCATGTTGCACTCCTGGACCGTGATCCTGAGTACGTCACCTATCGATTGGGCTTCATTCCGTCTCATGGGAGTTGATAAGATTGAATTTTCCTTCGGTCACTTCGAAGAGACGGCTTTCCCCGCTTAGGGGCGCTATTGTCTCGTCGAGATGTTCGCGGTTGGTGTCAGTTATGAATATCTGCCCGAAATTATCGCGGGAGCTTACAAGCTCCATGATGCGTCTTACGCGATCCGAGTCGAGTTTGTCGAAGATATCGTCAAGAAGGAGGATAGGGGTGATTCCGCTGCGTGCTTTAAGGTAGTCGAAGATTGCAAGGCGCAATGCCACGGTAAAAGACTTCACCTGTCCCTGGCTGCCCAGGCGACGCATTGAATAATCTCCCAACCCTGTTGACAAGTCATCACGATGGACTCCCCGTGATGTATAGCCTAATGCCTGGTCGCGTCCCCGGTCTGCGGTGAAGACCTGGGGCGGGGTAAGTTCATTAAGGACGCTCTTGTATTTGATCGTTGCCCTCTCCGTATCTCCCGAAATTAATGAGTAATATTGTCGGAACATGGGAGAGATCTCGTCTACCCATTCGCGACGCGCCGTATGGATTGCTAATGCTGTCTCCGTCATTTGCAATTCGATAGCTTCGAAGAGAAGAGGGTCGGAAAGTCCGGCACGCAACATGCGGTTGCGTGATTCAAGAGACTTGTTGTAGCGTATCAGCTGGGAGAGGTATGCCCTGTCTGCCTGGGATATGACCATATCCATAAGCTTACGACGGATCTCCGCAGCCCCTGTGACCAGTTCGCTATCGGAGGGTGTGACGGTAACTACCGGGAATCTGCCTATATGTTCGGAAATGCGGTCGTATTCTTTGCCATTCCGTTTGAGAGTTTTCCCTTTCCCCTTCACTATTCCGCATGTCACTATTTCGGAAGAGCCGTTGTCCATCGAATAGTCTCCTTTCGCCATCAGCATCTCTTCTCCGTGCAGGATGAGAGCCGTTTCCGGCATGGAACTCATAGGACGGATCATGCATAGGAAATATATGGCTTCAAGGAGGTTGCTCTTGCCCATTCCGTTTTTCCCCAACAGACAATTGACCCCGGCACAGAAATCAAGTTTTGCGTCGCGGATATTCTTGAAATTCAATATGTCAATGTGATTGAGAATCATATTTGGGGTAGGTTTTAGGTCTTAGGCTTTAGGCGTTAGGTGTTAGGCTTTAGGTCCATTCGGCGAAGCTTCTAAAGCCTAACGCCTAAAACCTAATGCCTAAAACCTAATAAATCATTCTTTAATGCCATAGGCGAGGTCTCCGGCATCGCCGAGTCCCGGCACTATGTATGAGTGGCTGTTAACTTCGTCGTCAATATCACCACACCATAAAGTGGTCTTGTCTGCAGGGAACCTGTCGCATATATATTTCACGCTCTGGCGCGAAGCGATAACGGATGCGACATGTATATGTGAAGGTTCTCCTTTTGAGAGGAGCGCCCTATATGCAAGTTCCATCGAACTGCCCGTGGCAAGCATCGGATCAACAAGCAGAAGGGTTTTGCCCTCAATCGAAGGAGATGCAAGATATTCGATGAGGACATCGAAAGAGTCGCCTTTTTCCTTATATCTGCGGTATGCGCTTACGAAAGCGTTTTCCGCTTTGTCGAAATAGTTGAGGAAGCCATGATGGAATGGCAGCCCGGCACGCAGGATCGTGGCAAGCACAATTTGGTCAGCGGGTTCGCGGCACACTGCGCTTCCCAACGGAGTCTGAACCTCTGTATTCTTATAGTTAAGGCGTTTGGAAATCTCATAAGCCATAATCTCACCGATGCGGTCGAGATTGGTTCTGAAACGCAAAGGATCTTTCTGGATATTGATATCGCGCATCTCGAGCATATAGCGGTTCACCAGACTCGGGGTGTCGGCGAAATTGATAACTTCTATCTCAGCCATCTTCGTATTTTCTATTTAAGTTTCGCAAGCTTCAACTTAAAGTTTAAGAGTTTAGAAGTTAAAAGTTTAAATTGACACGAATCGATATTTAGCGTCCAAAAATAAACTCATAAACTGCGCACTGCGCGATTAAACTTATAAACTTCAACTTTCCGCTTGCGAAAGTTGAATTAAATTAGACAAAGATAGCAAACAAATCCGACTAAATCAAATTTTCACCCCAAATCTATAAAATTGATTATATAACCTCTTGCCTCATCGGTCATATCCCGATAAATCGTAATTTAGGTTTTTGATTTGGGAAAGGACATAAGCCAGAACATACTAATAAATAGGATATAAATCTCAAATTAATTGAGATTTAAGCAGTTTTTGTCAGAAAATTGTTTTAATTTTGTAAGTAAGTAAACTTAAGAAGAATGGCAAGACCAATTAAAGAGACTCCAATCCTTTTCGGTAGCGATGCTCGCCGATTTGAGGAACGCATGCAGAACCCGCCAAAGGTTTCGCCGGAAAAACGTGCGCAAATCAGACGCTCCTATGAAACCGTCATTAAAATGATGGTCAATTGATCATGACGAGGGAGGAATTTCAGGAACGATGCATAGTTCGTCACTGTAGATGCATACGTTGATGCAATCCCTTTCTATATTAAGAACAATTATCAGTTCCTTAATAATGATGACGAGGACAAACGTACCCGTGTAATGTACTTTGACCTTGCATCTCTTTTATAATAAATCAATCCACTAAAGGAAGTTTTATTCCCAACCGCTCATAGCCACAAACATCATATATCGGTATTCAGAGGAGTCTCTTTCGCGGCTTTACATGGTTATTATTTGATTGCATGTGGTTACCCTCGACAAACTGAAATATTATGATTCGGAATTGAAATACCGTTATGACCCAGGAGAGTTTGAGGTTATGGTTGGCCCTGACTCTAAGAATCTTCAGACAATGAAATTCATAGTTAAATAAGAAGCGATTCCTTATAGGGTTCAATATTATGGCAGATAATCACGTTGAATAATTAAGTAAGTAATAAAAATTAACCGATATATGTAAGTAATGAAATCTTGCACTATAAAACTTATTCTTTTTGGCTGTTTTTACCTTGTAATTCAGTTGCATATGCCTATATACTCCATCATTACGCGGCAAAAACATCTCAAAAATAACTGCGTTTTATATGTGCATTAATTTTTCTTACTTACTTAAAAAATTATAGTTATGAAGAAACGTTTGTTAGGAATGTTGGTGGCGTTGGGGTTGGTAGCGCCCTTGTGTGAGGCTAAAGAGCCGATAAAAATACCTTTAGGATCTGAAGAAGAGGCTGCCGTACTCTATGTGTATC
>CAMYSW010000355.1:0-3382 GCA_947297425.1 uncultured Porphyromonadaceae bacterium | reverse complement strand
AGACTTAGGATCTAGTGTCTAACGACGTGGGGGTTCGAGTCCCTTCGTGCGCACAAAATAATTTGCCGCAAGTTATTAATAATTAATAACTTGCGGCAAAGTTATTAAAAACATGTCTGTTTTTTGTCAGCAAGACAATATATCCGTTGTCACCAGTCTGGACTGCATCATTCCGTTCCGAGGATTGCACACAGGAATAGTATTTAAAGCTAATTTTTAAGTTACGCCTTATTTTTTCTTCTTGGATTTTTTGTTTTGTCCGCACTCTTTATATGCGCAGTCTTGTAAGGAGAGACACTTTCCATACCGTCTATGTGCTCAAACAATTGAGGCTCGACATTGGCTTGCATGGGATCCAGAATAAAGTCTATCCCCTCCCTCCTGGCAAGTTTCGCAGCCGGAACGAAATCGGAATCTCCTGAGAAAAGCACTATTGTGTCAACAAATTTCTTCAATGCAAGTGAAGCTATGTCAACGCCAATCTTCATATCAATACCCTTTTGTCTGATGTTGAGGTATATCTCATCCTCCTTAATGTCTTCAACTTTCGTTCTACCTGAAATCAAGTCTTTTATCACTCTTGGGCGCAACAGCCATTCGTTGGAGTCTTTGAGCGTACCCATACGCAAAGCGACTTTCCTTTTCTTTTTCAAGGACTCTATCAACTCCATCCGAAACTTGTATTCATCCGTTTTCGAGAAATCAATGGCCCTTTTCGTTATAGGGTTATGCGCCTTCTTGCCCAAGGGGATACAGTCGTAATAAAAAATTCTGTAGAGGATGTTCTTACTGCGCACATGTTTATGCGCCATGGTATAGAGGTGCTCGGCTACTTCTTCTCCACTCATTTTCCCGTCCTTGTTGTACAAGGTGTTGAATCGCTTGATGAAAAAGCCTCCGTCTATAAGCACCGCGATTTTCATGGGAGGCAGTTGGTCATTCTTCATAAAAATTAAAAAAATAAAGCCCAAGGGTAGGCGTGTCCTTTATCAAGAATTAGCGGCTTTCGGACGGGCTGCTACTGGACACGCTTCGCCATGAGCGTAATCGTGATGCAAAAATAGTATTTTTTTATCAAAACGCCAACATATCTATTAAGTTTTAACTGAAATTATGTTTTAAAACACAACTTGAACAAAAAAATCAATTGAGGTTTCCACGATGTCATTATCCTCCTTGCAGAACACGCCTTCGCTGCACAGTCCCGGCTCTTTCTAAATGATTGTTTCAAGAGTCGACATCGCTCCGGAAAGGTGTATTTCTTTGCAGAAGCTAATGAAAAGGTCCACAAAACCGGGATAACATTTCAAGTCAACACCACCAAAGGCTGACAGGGAAAGGAAATCTTCCGGGGATGACGATGCTATCAATATCCTGTCTTCTTCCGTTAGCCAAGGTTCGGCAACGGTAAACTCCACACCTTTGTCATCAGTATGATATTTAAGATAGTCACGATATGATGCAATAAGATATGCCATACGCGTAAGGTCTTTATTATCACGAAGCATTTTTGCAAGATTGGGAACTATATATACAGGAAATTTAGAAACACCGTCAAAACAAAGGCGCGCAATCTGGTCACTGACAGAACGGTTTCCAAACCGCTCGATCAGTCTTCTTTTATAGGCATCAAGATCTGTATCTCCCGGCGACGGGACATAAGGGGTAATATCCTTATCCATAAAATCCTTGACAAACTTCACGATTCTACTGTCGCGCATGGCGTCATCCACTTTTCTGTATCCAGCCAAAAAAGACGGATACGATAATAATGTGTGCGATGCGTTGAGAAGACTAAGTTTCATGTTCTCATATGCAGTCACGTCATCTGTAAACTCCACGCCTACCTTTTCCCACTTCGGACGTCCGGCAACGAAATTATCCTCTATCACCCACTGGATATAGTCTTCACAATACACCGGAACTTTATCATCAGTGCCGTTTTTACGGTTAAGGCGCTCCACATCGGCGGTAAGAGTAGCCGGTGTTATCCTGTCCACCATGCTGTTCGGGAAAGTAACATTACTCTGTGCCCATACATAGAGATCATTGTCCTGCACCCTAAAGAAACTCATGAAAGCTTTTCTTGCCGTGTCTCCGTTGTGCTGAAGATTATCGCAACTTAACAATGTGACTCCACCGGCACCATTATCACGCCGGCGCCTCAACCCTTCGGCAACAAACCCGAACACAGTCCTCGGAGATTGCGGATTCTCAAGATCATGAGCAATGTCATCACTATCAAGCATGAAGTCACCACTTTTCTTGTCTATATTATACCCCCCTTCAGTAATAGTCAAAGATATGATCTTTATATTCCCATCCGACACTCGCGATATTACCGACTCTCGATCCTCAACCGCCCACAAAACCTCTTTCAGCGACCTTATGACCCTCGTTTCATCTTTGCCATCATATCCGCAAACCGTCAACGTATATTCCCCCGCCTGCTCCTTAAGGCACCTGTAAACCCTTTCGTCAGACGGAAGCAACATCGCCCCCACGATCCCCCACCCTTGTTGGGTTTCATCATCCCGCAGCAACTCATCCGTGTAAGCCTCTTCATGTGCACGATGGAAATTACCTACACCGAAATGCAGGATACCGGCGTCAACCTTATCCCGGTTATAACCGCATATATCAACATTAGCAATTTTCATATATTTATGGATTAAGAACACTATGGTTATATTGCAATATAACTATTTATAATACTCTCGTTATCACAAGATTTGGATCCGCTTCATACAAACGGGGAATACCGGACGAGGCAAAAAGATTATACACCCTGCGGTCTGATTGCGCGGAATAAGGCATAGTAAAGTCGTTGTCTTCCCAATATTTTCTGACCGAGGCATCCCCCTCTTCACGCGATATGCAAATAAACTTCACGGGATGATCCTGCGTCATGCATGATTCATAATACTTTTGCATATCCGGGAGCTCTCGCCTACAATCCTGACAGGAAGTATTGAAAAACACTATGACGCTGTATTGCCCTTTCAAAGATTCTGCAGTAACGACATCCCCGTTATTCAATGTCACTTCAAAATCAGGCAACCTGTCACCCACTTGAAGAGACCACACCGGCTCTTCCTTTTCATTGACACATCCTGCGACAGCAATTAAAAGAAACAATAAACACAACTGACTTATAATCCTTTTCATAATAATATAACTTCAATACTTACTTAAGAACGTAAATCTCATAATAAACTTATCTACGCTTCTCAATCCGGGACAGCCGGTTTCACAAGCTTGAGCAACACAATGGTTGCAACAGGATGAAGCACCCCCATGCAATAGAAAAGGTATTCGCCCATCGTCGACATCAATGATCCGACCACAAGATTGAAAAAGGCTGCGCCAACAGCACCCGCCC
>CAMYSW010000354.1:0-3401 GCA_947297425.1 uncultured Porphyromonadaceae bacterium | reverse complement strand
GGCTTCATTGCGTGCCATGACACGCTATGCCCGCAATCAGGAATTTGCAGACCAGATATATTATGCAATAGGAAACCTATATCTGTCAAAAGGCGATTCAGCGAAAGCTATAGAAAACTATAGCACCGCAATCGAGAAATCCACACGCAATGGAATCGACCGCGCCCTTGCACAGGTAGCCCTGGGAAACATATATTTCTCTAAAGGTGATTATGTAAAAGCACAGCCATGTTATGCCGAAGCGATTCCCCAGCTTCCTGACAATTATCCTGATTACAAGACCTTGAAACTACGAAGCGATGTCCTTGACGAATTGGCGGTATATGCAGGCAATGTCCATCTGCAGGATTCCCTACTGCGTCTCGCCGACATGACCCCGGAAGAACAGCGTGCCGTGGCTCAGAAACTGGTAGACGAACTGATTGCCCGCGAAAAGAAAGAAGCCGAAGAAGCAAAAAGGGAGGAGGCTATGGCGCAAAGAGAAGGCGAACAGCCTGCGGGAATCAACCGCAACGACGCGCCTGCCCAAGGTTTCATAAACAATGGTGACAAATCATGGTATTTCTACAACGCCATGACAAAGTCGCAGGGTAAAAGTGAATTTCAACGTCGTTGGGGAGCACGCCGTCTTGAAGATGACTGGCGCCGTCGCAACAAGTCTTCATTCTCATTCGACAACCCTGAAGAAACAACAGAAAACGAGGAGAATAGCGAAACTTCATCCGACCAAAAAGATGGAAACCAGCAGACCGATAACCAGTCTACGGAATCTTCCGGCAATAACGCATCTGATCCCCACAACGTTGAATACTATCTTTCGCAAATTCCGTCCACCCCTGAGGAAAGACAGAACGCTAACGACATAATACAGGAGGGACTCTACAACATGGGAATCATCCTAAAGGACAAGCTTGAGGATTATCCTGCTGCGCGAACAGAATTTATGCGTCTTGAAGACCGTTATCCCGATAATGTTTATCGCCTTGACGTATATTACAACCTTTACCTGATGGCCGTCCGCGAAGAAAATTCCGCCGAAGCGGAGAAGTGGAGACAGAAGATTCTCTCCGATTTCCCAGATTCTCCGTATGGAAAGGCTATGCTTGATCCCAATTATTTTAACAACCTCCGCCGAATGAACCTGATTCAGGAAGAAATGTACGAAAAGGCATATCAAGCATACCTTTCAGATGACAATAAGACCGTTCATAACCTGACTGCCGAAATGGAGAAAGATTATCCCTTGTCAAAGATTCTTCCCAAATTCGTCTTCATCGATGCCCTGTCGTACCTTACGGAGAACAACAACGATCAATTCCGCGAAAGGCTCACAAACCTCCTCGAACGCTGGCCGGACACTGACATGACCCCTATGGCTGGAAGCATAATGAAAGGGTTGAAGGCGGGGCGAGTGCCACGTTCGGGTGTTTCAAACTCCCGGGGCATGATCTGGAGCATGAGCCTTTCCAATGATTCAACAACAACCGGAGCAGACGGACAACCGGCTAACTTTGAACGCAATCCGGAATCTCCACAATATCTCGTGCTCGCATTCCCTCGCGATTCTGTAAATGCCAACGCACTGCTATATGATGTGGCACGTTTCAACTTCTCCTCTTTCGTGGTAAAAGACTTCGATCTTGAACCCATGAGTTTCGGAGAGATCGGACTCCTCGTGATCAAGGGTTTCTCCAACCTCCGCGAGCTTGAACACTACCGCTCCGTGATGTCACGCAATGCCTTTGAACTTCCCGAAGGCGTACGCCCCATCATGATAAGCAAACATAATTTTGAACTTCTTCTTAATGAAGGCCGTTCTTTCGAAGAATACTTCCGATTCGAAGCGGAACCTCCGGCTCCTGCCGATCTGCCGGAACCGACCCCTCCAGATCAGGACACAACCGTCATTCAGGAAGAAAAGGAAGAGAATATAAACCAAGATGACAGATAAAATACTCTGGGCTGACGACGAGATAGATTTGCTGAAGCCCCACATACTTTTCCTGAAAGCAAAAGGATATGATGTCACAACCGTCTCTAACGGTCGCGACGCGCTTGATGCACTCGAAAGGGAACCATTCTCACTTATCCTCCTTGACGAGAACATGCCCGGAATAACAGGACTCGAGACACTCGCACTTATCAACCGGTCACATCCCGACATACCGGTAATCATGATAACCAAGAGCGAAGAGGAAAACATTATGGATCAAGCAATCGGAAATCAGATTGCCGACTATCTCATAAAACCGGTAAATCCCAACCAGATACTCCTTTCTATTAAAAAGAATCTGCATAGCCGGGAAATAGTTGCCACACGAGCCTCTTCAGAATACCAACAGGATTTCATGCGCATATCTTCGCTGATAAACTCTGCATCTTCCATATCCGACTGGATGGATGTATATCGCGAACTTGTGCACTGGGAGCTTAAGCTTGCAGAGACCGACAATCCAATGTCGGAGATGCTATTGATGCAGAAACGTGATGCCAACTCCAATTTCTGCAAATTCATAAAAAGGAACTATGAGGACTGGGTAACGGGAGAAGAGCATCCCCTCATGAGCCATGAGATATTCCGGAACCGGGTGTTCCCACTGCTCGACAACGGAGAGAAAGTGTGTTTCATACTCGTGGATAACTTCCGTCTTGACCAATGGAAGGTTGTGCAACCGCTGATATCAGAATATTTCAACATTTCGGAAGATTTATACACGACTATACTCCCCACTTCCACCCAATACGCACGCAACGCCATATTCGCCGGACTTATGCCCCTGCAGATAGCCACAATGTTCCCTCAATATTGGGTAGACGAAGATGAGGACGAAGGTCTAAACATACATGAGGAGAAACTCGTACAGTCTCAGCTCGACCGATTCAGGCGCAAGGATAAATTTCAATATACCAAGCTCAACGATTCGCATTCCGGTGAAAAATTCGTGCAATCCCTCTCTTCATCCAAAGACGTTCCATTGCACGTGCTGGTACTGAATTTTATCGACATGTTGTCTCATGCCCGCACGGAATCAAAAATGATACGAGAACTCGCCAATAACGATGCCGCTTATAGGTCGCTGACAGAAAGCTGGTTCAGGCATTCGTCTGCCATAGACATATTCCGCCGGTTCGCGGAACTCGGTTACAAGGTGATACTGACCACAGACCACGGCACAATACGTGTGGACAATCCGGTCAAGGTAGTCGGAGACAAGAATACGAATACAAACCTCCGTTATAAGGTAGGCAAGAATCTAAGCTACAATCCCCGTCAGGTATATGAGATGCACGACCCGAAACGTTTCGGGCTGCCGGCACCCAATCTCTCCAGCTCCTTCATATATGCCTGCAACGAGGATTTCTTCTCTTACCCCAACAATTATAACTATTACGTGCAATAT
>CAMYSW010000353.1:0-3420 GCA_947297425.1 uncultured Porphyromonadaceae bacterium | reverse complement strand
TAGCGGTTCTGTGTTGACATGGGCGATGATACTCATATTCGTTGGTGGTATGGGTAAGTCGGCGATGATGCCGTTGCATATCTGGCTTCCTGATGCGATGGAAGGTCCGACTCCGGTTTCCGCGCTTATTCATGCCGCTACGATGGTCGTGGCTGGTGTCTATCTTGTGGCGCGTTTCTTCCCGCTTTATCTGATAGTGCCGGATTCATTGACATTCATTACGGTTGTCGGCGCTATAACCGCTTTCTATGCGGCTGTGGTGGCATGTTGTCAGATCGATATCAAGCGTATCCTTGCGTTCTCCACGATCTCTCAGATTGCATTCATGATGGTGTCGCTCGGTGTGGCGCGTCCTGAACTTCACGACGGTCTCGGATACATGGCATCCATGTTCCATCTTTTCACACATGCGATGTTTAAGGCGCTTCTCTTCCTTGGAGCCGGTGCGCTGATACATGCAGTGCATTCGAATAATTACACCGAAATGGGAGGCATGCGTAAATATATGCCTATCACGCATTGGACATTCCTTATCGGATGCCTTGCAATAGCCGGTATTTTCCCTCTTTCTGGATTCTGGTCAAAAGATGAGATGTTGTCGGCTATGTTTGCCAATAACTGGATATGGGGCGCATGGATGACTATGGTTGCCGGTCTTACGGCTTTCTATATGTTCCGTATGTATTTTCGCGTGTTCTGGTGGGAAGAGAATCCTCACTATAAAGAGCATCGCCCGCATGACGCACCATGGCAGATGTCACTTCCCTTGATAATACTTGCGATTGTAAGCATTTTCGGCGGACTAATTCCTTTCGGAGAATATGTGACATGGAATCGCGAGCCGTATCATATCCATATTCAGATGCAGGTGGCAATAACAAGTATTCTTGTGGCACTTGTTGCTATTGGCTTTGCAGCTTGGTTGTATGCCAAGAAGAATGACAAACCTGCACGCATGAAAGCTGCGTTGCCCGGTCTGTGGAAAGCTGCTAACCGTCGTTTCTATTGGGATGAGATGTATATGTTCGTCACCCATAAGATCATATTCAACGGCATATGCCGCGCGATCGCATGGTTCGACCGTCACATCATAGATGGCACGATGGATGCCCTTGCCTCTATGACCCAGTTCTTCTCCGTTAAGATAAAGGGTATGCAGAGCGGAAGTATTCAGACCTATGTGCTCTGGTATTTCTTGGGTGCCGTGCTTCTTGCAGCAATCACGTGGATTTGCTTATTATAATTAACTTCATATCGCATTGCAAATATTAATTGAATCATGTTTGGAAATATCTTAATTTGGTTTGTAATAGTCCCGGTCATCATGATGGCAGGATTGGCATGTTGCGGCAATAGCAATATGAAGGCAATCCGTGCGGTGATGGTGGCTGGATCGACAGTGCTGTTGGCTATGGCTATCTGGCTTGTCGTAGACTTTCTCGCGCTTCGCGCTGCGGGCGACACTTCCGAGATGCTCTATATGGGCAGTTGGATGTGGTATGCACCGCTCAATATTCATCTTGCGGTAGGTGTCGACGGCATCTCCGTGCTGATGTTGCTTCTGTCTGCAATTATCGTGTTTGCGGGCACGTTCGCTTCGTGGAAGATTGATCCGCTACCCATGAACTTCTTCCTTTGGTTCTGCCTGCTTTCTACAGGTGTGTTCGGATTCTTTATCTCGATAGACATGTTCACTATGTTCATGTTCTATGAGGTTGCTCTTATCCCGATGTATCTCCTTATCGGAGTGTGGGGTACAGGTCGCAAAGAATATTCGGCAATGAAGCTGACACTCATGTTGATGGGTGGTTCTGCATTCTTGATGCTCGGTCTTCTCGGAATTTTCTGGCACAGTGCTCCGGAAGGCGGCCAGCTCACATGGAATATTCTTGAAATTTCTCATAATTCGGCAATAGATCCAAGCTGGCAGCGTCTCCTCTTCTGTTTTACGTTTGTTGGTTTCGGTGTGCTTGGTGCCATGTTCCCGTTCCATACTTGGAGTCCTGACGGTCATGCATGTGCCCCGACTGCGGTTTCTATGCTTCACGCCGGTGTGCTTATGAAGCTTGGAGGTTACGGATGTTTCCGTATCGCCATCTTCCTTTGTCCGCAGGGAGCACAGGAACTTGCATGGATTTTTATCATTCTGACAGGTATAAGTGTAGTTTATGGAGCGTTCTCGGCATGCGTGCAGACCGACTTGAAATATATTAATGCATATTCATCGGTTTCACACTGCGGTATGGTGCTTTTCGCTATCCTTATGCTAAACACCACTGCAATGACAGGTGGTATTCTTCAGATGCTTTCACATGGTCTGATGACGGCTCTGTTCTTTGCGCTCATCGGTATGATTTACGGACGTACCCACACACGTGATATTCGTGAGATGGGAGGTTTGATGAAAATTATGCCTTATCTGGGAGTCTGCTATATGATCGCCGGTTTTGCATCGCTCGGTCTTCCCGGTATGTCCGGTTTCGTGGCTGAGATGACAATCTTCTTCGGAGCATTCGAGAATAATGACCTTTTCCATCGCATCTTCGTGATTGCCGCTACGACTTCTATAGTTATCACTGCAGTCTATATCCTTAGAGTGGTTGGAAAGCTTGTTCTCGGTCCTGTTCATGACGAGCATCATCTCAAACTGACTGACGCCAGCTGGTGGGAACGTCTGTCTACAGTGACACTGATTGCGTGTCTCGCAGGCATCGGTTTCTTCCCTAACTGGATTAACGAGACAATCCAACATAGTTTTGCTCCGATCATCAGTGCCCTTCAGAACGCTATCTAATCGGAACGGGATAACAAAACTTTTAGAAACAGAGTAAAGCACAACAATAACAATGGATTATTCACAATTTGGGGCAATGTTGCCCGAACTAATAATTCTGGGCCTTTTCCTGGTGGTGTTTCTTTTTGACACCTTTTCGGGGGATGGTGCCAAGCGCTTCCTCACTCCGCTGACCACGGCACTCTTCGGATTTGCTACTATAGCTATCTGGATTCTTCCGTCGTGCGACATGGAGGTGTTCGGTGGCATGTATGTCAATGATGCCGCATGTAAAGCCATGAAGGCAATTCTTAATGTCGGAGTGTTCATCGTATTTCTTCAGTCTGCAAAATGGGTTGAGAGCGATGAGGTTGCAATCCGCAAAGGTGAGTTCTACGAGCTGTTGCTTGTGACGCTTTTCGGAATGTACCTTATGATTTCAGCACGCCATTTCCTCCTGTTCATCATCGGGCTTGAGTCAGCTTCATTGCCGCTGGCGGCACTTGTGGCGTTCAATAAGAAGCATTATGAGAGCCATGAGGCAGCTGTAAAATATATTTTGACAGCAGTCTTCTCTTCTGCGATTCTTTTGATGGGTCTTTCATTCGTGTATGCATTCTCAAGCGGCTCTTTGTATTTTGATGATA
>CAMYSW010000352.1:0-3431 GCA_947297425.1 uncultured Porphyromonadaceae bacterium | reverse complement strand
GCAATATATATCGGATAGTCGGGCATGGAAAGGTCTTTCCAGTTGTCTATCTCTTCCTGTGTGCCGGACACGGCAGCTATCATTTCAATATTGTGTCTTGTTGCCCAGTCATAAAGCGAATTTATTTTCCAGGTAGTTGAAATGGAGACCTCTCCCATATCCGGCATAAGAAGCAAAATACGGTCGGTGTCTTGGGTGAGCACATCTTCGGTTATGTCTTCATTATCATTCCAGATATGGAAGCCGTGTCCATCCTTTGTTGTCTTGTCTTCATTGCCGATTTCTTTACGGTCAACAAATTGCCATCCTTCACTTTCATCAGGCAGATTGTCTATCGTAAATTCTTTATTCTCACCGTCTTTACTATAAATAAATAGAAAGTCCGGTTCACTTAAGTCTGCCTGCTCTGTGAGTGGTGTTCCGGTTTTATATTGACGGAAATCGATAAGTGGCTGATATAGGTATCCAAGCAATTCGATCAGACAGATGAAAATGGCTGTGGCTATAAAGGCAATCCATTGGATTGCAGGTGTGATAAGGCATGCACAATAACGATTATATTTTAGAAGCCATAACGTGAATCCGAATAGAACAACATTCTTCCAGAATGTTGCCCAATTGGATATTATGAATGCATCTCCAAAGCAACCGCAATCAGCTACCGGGTTGAAAAGCGCAATCCAGAGTGTGAACGGCAGCATGAAACACATCAGTATGAAACTCAATATCGAGCTTCCTTTTCTGAAACATCCCGTCGCGAGACACACTCCTATGAAAAATTCAATTCCACATAGGAAAAACACACCCACAGTCACGAGGTTAGGCCATATTGTCAACCCCAGGGCTGATAGATAGTCTTCAACCTTGAATTGGGTTCCCCAAGGGTCAATGGCTTTGACGAAACCTGAAAAAATGAATATAAGTCCTGTCAGCTCCCGTATGATCCATGTCATCCACCTGCTGTAGGTGCTTGCAGGGTCAGGCGAAACGTATTTTGATAAGTGCGAATATTGCATAATTGATCATATCCATGTAATTGGCGTCGATTCCTTCGCTGATTATTGTTTTACCCTTGTGATCTTCGATTTCCTTTGTGCGCATCAGCTTCTGAAGTATAATGTCGGTAAACGAACTCACACGCATTTCTCGCCAAGCTTCATCATAGTCATGGTTCTTGTTCATCATCAATGCGGTGGCTGCTTCTATCTTTTCTTTATATAGTTCCAACGCTTTGTCGTTGGAGATTGTGTCTCCTGCTCCTAAGTCAAGCTGTATGAGGGCTATTGCACAATAGTTGACTATGCCTATAAATTCAGGTTCAATGCCTTCGTTTACAGCTGCGGCTTCAATCCCTTTCTCTTCAAGCGAACGGATTCTTCGCGCCTTGATAAAAATCTGATCGGTCAGGCTTGACGGACGCATTATGCGCCAGGAGGTGCCATAGTCTTTGAGTTTCTTTTCAAATATATCACGGCATACTGCTTTTATTGCCGCAAACTCATCCGGTGTGTTATGGGAGCTCATTCTTTTTTAAGTGCGAAAATAATAAAAAAATCAGAAATAGCTTCAAATATTCACGAATAGTTGCTATTTTTGAATCATGAAAAATCAAATAAGATTAATTGCCGAGTGGGAAAGTTGCAGGTCAATACTCCTTGCCCTTCCCGAGCAGCATACCGACTGGAACTATATTCTTGAAGAAGCTCGCGAACAGTATCGTCGTATGATCCTGTCTTTCACCACACATGGATGTCATTGCACTGTGCTTACCAGGGACAAGGCGGCAGCATATGATCTGCTCAAAGAATGTGATGGATCAATGATCTCACTGGTTGAGATGGAATATAATGATACCTGGACGCGGGATTATGGACCGATATCAGTGGTGCGAGGGGAGCGCTTATGCGCTCTTGATTTCGGATTTAATGGCTGGGGACTGAAGTTTGCTTCTGACAATGATAATCTCGTGAATCTCCATCTTTGTGAGGGGAGTGTTTTTATGCCTGGAACATACAGGAATGAGCGGGACTTTATTCTGGAAGGGGGATCAATAGAAACAGACGGATGTGGCACTATGCTCACTACTTCACGTTGCCTTTGTTCTCCAAACCGCAATGGAGGGCACTCCAAGCATGAACTTAACGAGATATTGCATGACCGTCTTGGCATAGATCATGTGCTATGGCTTGATCATGGAGCCCTTGCCGGAGATGACACGGATTCGCATATCGACACTTTATGCAGGATTGCCCCTGACAATACTATCCTCTTCACCGGATGCAGGGATATGGATGACCCTCATTTTGAAGAGTTGTTGAAGATGCGTGCTCAACTCACAATGTTCCGCACACCGCAGGGAGAGCCTTACAATCTGGTAGAGTTGCCGCTTCCTTCTCCAGTCTATGATGAAGATGGGGAGAGGCTTCCGGCTTCTTATGCAAACTATCTTGTCACTCCGGATACGGTATTCATGCCTGTCTATTCACAGCCGGAGAATGATGCACTTGCATGTCATATCATAAAGGTTGCATTTCCTGATCACGAAGTAGTGCCGGTGGAATGCACCACACTTGTAAAACAACATGGCTCATTACATTGCGCCACTATGCAGATACCCGAAAATCTTTTTAACCATACGATATATGAATAGCAAAATATCAGTGGGGATTGTTCAGCATTCCTTTATAGAAGATATAGATTTCAACAGGGCGAGAAACCTTACCGCTATAGAAAACCTTTCGGCTGACGGTGCCGATGTCATTGTCTTGTCGGAGCTTCATGACTCTTTATATTTCTGTCAGACAGAGAATGTAGATAACTTTGATCTAGCGCAGACCCTGCCGGGGGATTTCACGGAGTTTTACGGTTCTGCGGCGGCAGCCAACAACGTGGTGATCGTCACGAGCATGTTTGAGCGACGCGCTCCCGGTCTGTATCACAATACGGCGGTGGTGTTTGAATCGGATGGCACGATTGCCGGTATGTATCGCAAGATGCACATTCCTGATGATCCCGGTTTTTATGAAAAGTTCTATTTCACTCCGGGCGATCTGGGTTTTGAGCCAATAGAAACTTCTGTCGGACGTCTCGGGGTGTTGGTATGCTGGGATCAGTGGTATCCGGAAGCTGCGCGCCTTATGGCTATGCGTGGAGCACAGGTGCTTATTTATCCTACTGCAATAGGATGGAATCCGGATGATTCCCAAGATGAGAAAGCAAGGCAGAGGGAGGCGTGGATTACGGTGCAACGCGGGCATGCCGTGGCTAATGGAGTGCCGGTGATCAGTGTGAACCGTTGTGGATTTGAAGAGGATCCTTCGGGTCAGACCTCCGGCATTGACTTCTGGGGATCCAGTTTTGTTGCCGGTCCGCAGGGTGAGTTCCTTTATGAAGCACCTGATAATTCTCCTGCAGAAGAAGTGGTGGAGGTT
>CAMYSW010000351.1:0-3435 GCA_947297425.1 uncultured Porphyromonadaceae bacterium | reverse complement strand
CAGATACAGCATATCGCCGGTATGCAGGACAGCTCGATAATCATTTCTGTCAATTCAGATCCGGATGCTCCAATCAATGCAATCGCTGATTACGTGATAACCGGTAAGATGGAGGATGTCGTTCCAAAATTAATCAATTATTACAAAAAGAATTCCAAGTAAGATGGCTAATTTCTATACAGATAACGAGGCTCTGAAACTTCACCTGAATCATCCGATGATGAAGAAGATCGTGGAGCTTAAAGAGAGAAACTTCGCTGATGCCGATAAATTCGACTATGCACCTCAAAATTTTGAGGATGCGATGGACAGTTACGACCGCGTGCTTGACATAGTGGGCGAGATCTGCGGTGATATTATTGCCGAGAATGCCGAAGATGTGGATCACAATGGTCCTCGCGTTGAGAATAGCCGCGTCATATATGCAGACGGCACCAAGAAAAACCTTGATGCCTGCCGCAAGGCGGGTCTGATGGGTATGTCTATGCCCCGCCGTCTCGGAGGTCTTAATTTCCCGATCACTCCATATATCATGGCAGCCGACATGGTTAGCCGCGCCGATGCCGGTTTTGAAAACCTTTGGGGACTTCAGGACTGTGCCGAGACGATCTATGAATTTGCGGATGAGGCGCAGAAGGAGAAATATATTCCCCGAGTATGTGCCGGAGAGACAATGTCAATGGACCTTACGGAGCCGGATGCCGGTTCAGACCTGCAGTCTGTAATGCTCAAGGCTTCTCAGAAAGAAGATGGCTCATGGGTGTTGAATGGCGTTAAGCGATTCATTACTAATGGCGACAGTGACATTCACTTGGTGCTCGCCCGCTCTGAAGAGGGCACTAAAGATGGTCGCGGACTTTCGATGTTCATCTATGACAAACGTAACGGTGGCGTAAACGTGCGCCGTATTGAGAACAAGATGGGTATCAAGGGTAGCCCCACATGTGAGCTTGTATATAAAGATGCTCCTGCGGAATTGGTAGGCAGCCGCAAGTTGGGTCTGATCAAATATGTGATGGCTCTTATGAACGGTGCGCGTCTCGGTATCGCGGCACAGAGCGTTGGTATCAGCGAACATGCTTATCGCGAGGCTTTGCAGTATGCCAAAGAGCGTAAGCAGTTTGGAAAGGCTATCATCGAGTTCCCCGCAGTTGCAGAGATTCTGTCTCTAATGAAGGCTAAGCTCGATGCAAGCCGTACGCTTCTTTATGCATGTTCCCGTTTTGTGGACATGTATAAGATCTACGATGATATCGCCAAAGAGCGCAAGCTTGAAATGGAGGAGAAGAAAGAGGCTAAGTTCTATAGCCGTCTTGCTGATGCCTTCACGCCGCTTGCAAAGGGTATGACTTCCGAGTTCTGTAACCAGAACGCATATGACTGCATCCAGATCCATGGCGGTTCCGGCTTCATGAAGGATTATGCATGCGAGCAGATCTATCGTGACGCACGTATCACGTCTATCTATGAAGGAACCACTCAGCTTCAGGTTGTGGCAGCGATCCGCCACGTCACCACCGGTACATATCTTGATTGGATCAAGAGTGAGGAGGCTAAGCAGGTTGCTGTTGAAGATGAGGCAGTAAAGGCAACGCTCCAGTTCATGACTCAGCAATATGCTGATGCTGTTGAGGCTGTCAACGGAGTTGATGATCCCAAATTCCACGACTTCATGGCGCGTCGCCTTGTGGAGATGGCAGGTTATATCGTTATGGGTTATCTGATGCTCGACGACACCCAGCGCGATGCATCCTTCCGCAAATCGCTCCGTGTATTTGTCAACTACGGCAAAGCTGAAGTTGCAAAGCATGCAGACTTCATCGGCAACTTCCGTCCTGAAGAGATCGCAGACTATCTCTACGCAGAATAAATTATCTACACGATATGTTGAGACTATGTCATAGCGCATTGTTTTGAAATAGTCGATATGATAAATGGCAGAAAACAGGCACAGAAAAACTTTGTGCCTGTTTTTTGTCATTTATATGTGATGATAATTAAAAATATGTTATATAGCATTTAGTTTGGATATGTTGATTTGTAATGTTATTTTTGTTTGAAAATATAAAAAATATTTTGCATATTGAGATAAAGTAATATATTTTTGTAATTAATTAAAAGATGGATTATGGATGGATCAAGTTTTGGAAAAGGGATAACTTTGGTTCTTTACTGTTCCCTTGCATTGTTTGTGTTCGCTTCTTGCAGTGAAGATTCAGCTTTGCCGGAAAATGAGGACATTGCGGTTTTGGACGTAGTGCAGGAGAAATTGGATATTGATAAAACCAATCTCTCTGTAAGCGATGCTATAATTGTGGCAAAACTTTCAAAATCTAAACTTACAAGAAGTTTCTCTGATAAAGCAGTACAGGATGTGGTAACAATCTATGATGAAGAGGATGAGCCTGCAATATATGCCGTTAATTTTGAAGATGGCTATATGTTAATTTCTGCAACTCGTAATTATTATCCAGTTCTTGCAGTTGTTGATCAGGGTCATTATGAACATAATTCTCAACAGGGAGCATATCATATGATTGTGAATGATTTGATTGAATCTGTTAAAGCAGCCAAGGATGGAAACATTGAGCAGTCATATGGTTGTCTTTGGAGTAAGTATATAGAATGTGAAAGTCCAAATACAATACAAAGGAAATCAAGATCGGAAGAAGATGAATATTTGGCTGTGTTTAATGATTGGTATGCTGATGTGAGTTCCAAAAATAGTGCAGTTGTAAGAAAATTGACTAACTACAAGAATATCTTGCCTGATAATGTTTATCAGAATTTTGTAAGACAAGCAAGTGATGAAGATTTATGGGAGGGTACACAATATAGTTGGCGAAACACCGCATATGTTGTAGAGGAAACCATAGAAAATATGAATACTATCGGTCCTTTGCTTACAACAAAGTGGGGTCAGGACGAAAGATTTAATACGACAGGATATAAAGCTCTTGGGTGCGTTACAGTGGCAGTAGGTCAGTTAATGAGATATTATCAGAAACCGAATACGATACAATGGGGTAATATGCCTGATACTTATGGCAATAAAACATTGACAGATTTTCTTGCTACATTAAGGGTTCAACTGAATGTATCAGAGACTGGAGGCTCTAATATAAATAATGCCGAAAGTGTATTGAAGTCTTACGGGTATTCAATTGATAAAATAGATCATAATGCAACTCGAATAGATTTTTCATTAAAGCAAAGGCATCCGGTGTATGCAAGGGGTGAAGATGAAATAGGAGGTGACGGTCATGCATGGGTAATAGATGGTGTATATCATTCAGAAACAATAATTAGATATACTTTATATCGTCTTTCAGATGCCTGGTATCCTCAATTTAAATATGTTACGGCTGATGGAGGGGTATCTGAACAATATTCGGATGTGCTAACATATCATATGAATTGGGGATGGGGTGGTTA
>CAMYSW010000350.1:0-3436 GCA_947297425.1 uncultured Porphyromonadaceae bacterium | reverse complement strand
TGACAGATATTTGTCGGAAATTACCCGAGACAGAAGATATTGGGCGAATAAGAGGCAAAGTATTAAAGAAAAGGAGAATAAGCTTGATTCGCTTCTTTCAAGATATGAAGAAACGGCTGGAGACTTGAAGGCTCAGAGAAAAGCGATTATCAATGATGCAAGAAAGGAAGCTAAAGAAATATTGGAGGGTGTCAACGCAAAAATAGAACGCACTATCCTCGAAATACGTAAAGCAGAGGCGGAGAAAGAGAAAACAAAGGAATTACGCAGGAAACTTGATGAGTTTAAGAGAAATATCTTGGAAGATGAAAATGCCGTTTCGGATAAATTGCCTAAGGCATTAGCGCCACTAAAGCATAAAAGCCGGAAAGGAAAATCTCAGGATGACAGAAAGGATGCTCTTGGCAAGGTTATTGTCAAGGAGTTGAAGGTTGGTGATTATGTAAAAATGGATAATAGTTCAATGTCCGGAAAAATTTTGTCTGTAAGCGGCAAGAAAGCGGAAGTCGCTTTCGGTTCGCTCCGGACCATTGTTGAAATCGGCAAACTTAAGCCGGCAGCCAAACCTAAAGAATCAGCATTGAGTGCAACAGCCACAATATCATCTTCAACTTCTTCGGAAAGTCGTCAACGACAACTTAGTTTCAAGAATGAGATTGACGTAAGGGGAATGCGAGCAGATGAAGCTATTCAGGCTGTAACCTATTTTCTTGATGACGCAATCCAGTTTAGTGCGTCACGTGTGAGAATATTGCATGGCACCGGTCATGGCATTTTAAAGACCTTGATAAGGGAGCAATTACGAGCCAACAATGCGGTTAGTCATTTTGAGGATGAAGATGTTCGCTTTGGAGGTGCCGGAATTACAGTAGTGGATTTGGAATAATGGATTGCAAGTTGTAATTTTGCGTTCCAAAATTTCTGTCAAGAATGAGACGTTTTAAATACACACCGTTTTGGTTGTTACTTACGGTTGCATTGATAGTGTTCTTCTCCATATCTTTCATGGATGATATCAAGATAGGGGAGTGGACAGTGAAGAAGGCTCCTATAGCCGAGTTCTTACTCGATGATAAAGATAAAGATGAAGAGGTTGGAATACTTGCCGGTGCTGAAAATGCAGACAGCCTTGCTGTCGATGATTTGACTCCGGAAGTGATTGAAACTGATTCGCTGCCTCAATCTATATTTATATTCGGAGATTCGATGACATTTAATCTTGCTTTGCGTCTTGCCCAATATGCAAAACAGAATGGACATTCAATTCATTCTGTCAATTGGGATTCAAGTAATACTAAGATATGGGCTGATCATGACACATTGGCATATTATTTAGATAAATACCATCCTACCCAAATTTTTATTTCATTAGGAAGTAATGAACTGTATTTTAAGAATCCGGAGACTCGCGCACCATATGTGAAAAAGATTCTTGAAGTGATAGACACGATTCCATATGTATGGATCGGACCTCCTAACTGGAAGGAAGACACCGGAATCAACGATATGTTGAGGAAAATATGTAAGGAAAGATCATTTTTCCTTTCTGCAGGAATGGAATTTAAACGGAAGAAAGACAATATTCATCCTACCCGTGAGAGTTCTGCATTATGGGTTGATAGTATAATGCGTTGGTTGCCCAAGTCTTCACATCCATTCATAGTTGATATTCCCTCCGATTCCATAGGTAAAGTTAATCCTAATATAGTTTTTCTCAAGGCACTCAATAAGTAGGTTATGTTTGAGAATTTGTTACAGACTCCGGAAGTTGTATTGCACAACGTTGTAAATATGTTTAAATATGATCCTGAAGTGCCTATGCTTTTTTCAAGCGGGCTTTTCTGGATATTGTTTCTTATTTTTATACCCATTTATGCTATGTTCAAGAGGAGCAAAGTGCAGATGGTGGTATTTGTTGTGCTTTTCTCCCTTTATTTCTATTATAAATCAAGTGGCTTATTTTTCCTGATGCTCATAGGGACATCATTAATTGACTGGTTTGTTTCTAAAGCTATTTTTAAGGTCGGAAGTAAGTGGGGGAAAAAAGTTTTGATGCTATTTTCCATAGTATTGTCGTTGTCCATATTAGGATATTTTAAATATGCCAACTTCTTTATGTGGAACTGGAATCAGATGGTTGAAGGAAACTTTCAACCTCTTGATATCATACTTCCGGTTGGAATATCGTTTTATACATTTCAATCAATATCTTATGTTGTTGATGTGTATAAAAGGAAGATATGCCCAACACGCACATGGCTTGAATATCTTTTCTTTCTTTCTTTTTTCCCGGCACTTGTTGCCGGCCCTATCGTGAGGGCTGATTATTTTCTACCACAGCTTGAAAAAAATGAGGAAGCTTCAAAAGCTGAAATATATGGCGGCTTGTGGCTTATAATAGTAGGAATAGTTAAGAAAGCTTTGATTGCCGATTATATTTCGCAATTTAATGACCTTATCTTTAATGATCCCACTCTTTATACCGGAGTTCAGACACTTATGGGAGTACTGGGTTACACGATGCAGATATATTGTGACTTTTCAGGTTATTCAGACATGGCAATAGGTTTGGCGCTTATTATGGGTTTTAAACTTGGAATAAATTTTGATTCTCCATATCAGAGTCGTAACTTGACAGAATTTTGGCGCCGTTGGCATATATCTTTATCATCATGGTTGCGTGATTATGTTTATATTCCGTTGGGTGGAAACCGTAAAGGAACTTTCCGCACTTATGTAAACAATTTTTTGACAATGCTTATCGGCGGTCTGTGGCATGGTGCAGCTTGGAAGTTTGTTTTCTGGGGAGCTATGCATGGGTTCGGTCTCGCCATTCATAAGGCATCTTTACCTGTCTTGAAAAGGATTCCGGACAATTTTATTACAAATTTTATATTTTGGCTTATCACATTTGTTTATGTCTCCATGCTGTGGGTGTTTTTTAGGGCTGCATCATTTGAGGATTCTGTGTTGATAATTCAGAATATATTTGTGGATTTTAATTGGAATCAAATTCCTCAGTTTTTCGAGGCTCGAAAAGTATGGTGTATAATGATGATCACACTTACCATATTTCATTTTGTGCCTCAAAGGTGGGCGGATAAATGTCAATATGCTTTTATCAAGAGTCCATGGTTATTAAAATTGTTGATTTTTGTAGGAGTTGTTCAGCTTGTTATTGAATTTATGTCTGAAGAGGTTGCCCCCTTCATATATTTTCAGTTTTGATTGTCTACGGCATCACTTGTCCGATGCTCTTTAGTGGCAATGGGGCAATCTGAGCCGTCCACCGTTTTTGTGCCTTAAAAAAAGTTGAAAAAATATTTCGTCAGTAACGCTGTGTCTGCCAGTCTGTTGGTCCGATCCGGTCCTGTATGTTTAGAAAAAAGTTTCAAAAATATTTGCACAGGAATAAAAAAGGTTGTAACTTTGCAAC
>CAMYSW010000349.1:0-3438 GCA_947297425.1 uncultured Porphyromonadaceae bacterium | reverse complement strand
CCCCCCCCGCCCTTTTTTTTTTCAAGCTGTAGACGGCTTACGCGATCTAGTACCGTCTCGTGGGCTCGGTGATGTGTATAACAGACAGGGCTGGGCCAGAGTTCTTTCGCCCTGTTCATAGCCGATAGTCCCAAACGCCATTCTTTATGATTCCTTTTGTTGTATCCCCACGGCTCGGCAGCTGTGCCGGGTTTCGCCGTCACAGTGAACGTTACACCTGATTTTGTTGTCAATATTGATGTCAGGGTAGACGTGCTTCTTTCTCGGAAAATTACAGGCTCGCTTGGTATGTCCCAGCCGTATGCATAATCGTGAGAAAAGTTTTTACCTAATCCGTGTCCGTGAAGCATCCCCGGAATAATGGCAAAATCAATGTTCTTATCATCGGCTTGCAGCACTGAAGGTGTTGCAATTGAATACCATCCGTCTTTTTTTGCAGTAAGTGTCAACACCACATCGATCCTGTTATTCTCGATCTTCCATATTTCAGATATCGAGAATTTGTCGGATGAATGATCGAAGCCAATGGTATTGCTGTCAATCCTATGAACTTTATCCGGTAAAAAGAAGATTCCTTCTCCGGCTCTGTTGAGTGCAACGGATGTGGTGGCTTCATTCCATGATGGTATGACATAACGATATTGCTCTTCCGGAAATTTTTTGCTGCTACCGTATTCATTGGGGTCAAGGGGACTGTCGGAAGGCTTCTCGGAACTATATAACACGCAATGCTGATAATTTGCAATCTCCAAGGATTTGCCATATGCCGACAATTCGTTCAGCACCCAGCCATGTTTTGAGCTTTTCCATTGCAGGCATATCTTGTCGGAAAGCAAGGAAACTTTTTTTGCAGGCTCCCCTGCAGTCATGACCCCTGTCGTTAATGAAAATGCGATTATGGCTGAAGATAAGATCAATTTCATTTTGATTGTTTTTTAACGGCTTCTAATAGGTTAGTTGGTGATCAGTCTTAAGTAAGTATTCCCAACACTTACTTAATCAATGGTTTAGCATTTTTTGCCGAACCGTTATATATTGTTACTTACCTATTCGGTTATTTCAATATTTAGAATGCTGACGGATTCATTTTTGCTATTATACCATTCAGATGAGCTTGCGAATACGACCTCATAATTACCGGGTTTTTCGTAGACGTGTTTGTATTCTGTTATGGATGTTGCGATGTTTTTCAAAGCGACACCTGTTGACGGAACTGCTGAATGGATATCGAACCCTTGTGAAATTGCCCAAAGGTCCTTGTCGTTAGAAGAAGTGTTTCCTGCAATTAAAAGTTGACTTCCGGGGAGTGTCCATTTCCCACTTCCGGAGACAGAAACATTCTGCCATCCTGCAGTTTTAATGTCAGCCAACGAGGAAGATTGTCCTTCCGGTGATATTTTTTCTATGTTCATGCTTCTGACAACCCATCGGTTTTTAAACGCTACACCGTCCACATCATAATATCTGAAAGCGATGTATAGCGGTCCGGATGTTTGGTCTCCTGCCAAATCTTTGAGGTTCACTTTTCCGGAAGACGTGTTGGATTTTACCGTCAACGGTAATGTGAAACGAGCCGTGACATCTGTCCAAGATGCTGCATTCACGTTTCCCATGTCGTAAATTCCATTAAAGTCGTTGCTTACCAAAATTTGAAAATTCTGTTGCACTTCTGTTGACTGGTCTGTGTAAGAAACAAATTCTACCATAAGGTCATTATCTGCAAACAATCTGTTCCTCAGGTTATATTCATGTCCGGGTTCACCTGAATAGAACATTATGTTATCTGCGTTGCCCTTTATTTTAAAACACACTTCCTTTCCAGCCTTAAGGTTTCCTTCAACAGAGATGTTTAGCTCTGAATCGGGAGCATTTTCGGAACATGCCGACAAAGCAATTAAGGATATAAGTATTGATTTATATGCTTTCATATCATGAGTAAGTATTGAAATTTACCGAATAATTGTAACAAAAAACTCTTTTACCACCCCGGGTTCTGTGTCATCAATTTGTTTATTGTCAGCTCCGTGTTTGGAATGGGGAAGACAACGTTACGCGCAGTCACGTTTTTGCCGGAGTTTCCTGCATATGAGAACGATCCTCCGTCGGCTGCTGCTTCACGTCCGTATTCATTCATGGTAGAAACATATATTCCCCATCTTATGAGGTCAAGTTTACGATGACCTTCAAAGCAGAACTCCCGGAAACGCTCTTTACGTATGGCATCAAGGAAGTCTTCCTCTCCGTTTAAACCGGTTAAATCACAAGACGGTGAAGCTACGGATGTGTTTAAACCCCACGCACGTCTGCGCACTTGATTTATTGCTTCGTATGCCTCGGCATCCGGACCGTGTTTTATGGCATTGATGGCTTCAGCTTTCATAAGTAGGACATCGCTATACCTGATGATAGGGAAATTGGTTGAATTATACATTTGTGCCTTTTCCCCTTGTTCGTATTCCCTACGCCATTTTCCCGGATTGCGGTTATAAATTTGAGAGGAAGTATAAAACTTCTTTGTTGTGACGCCTGAATCGTCAGTATTGAAACAATATGGGGCTATATTCCAGTCTCGTCTCAGATCACCATCTTCGAAAGAGTCGTAAAGTCTTTTGGTGACTTGTATAGCGCCTCCGGAATATCCGGTTTTTATGTCACGACATAAAATGCCGTTTTCAACACCGACACTACCGGCAAGATCTTCTGTGCCTATCTTGTTGCCATACATACCTACTTCCCAGATACACTCTTTAAGTTCATTGATATCTTGACTATGGTTTATAAATATTTGGGAATAGGAAGGATTGAGTTCATGCAAACCGGAATTTATGACTTTATTGGCATATGTGAGGGCATCGGAATATTTTTCTGTGTTTTGCAATGGGTATCCAGCCATCTTCATATACACTCTTGCAAGGATTGCCTGGACTGCCGTTTTTGAAACCCTTTCATTGTTTCCGGATTCATTTATATCAAGAACCAATTCTTCAGCCTCTTTCATATCCTTTACGATCGAATCATATATTTCCTGCAACGATGCCTTGCCTAACGGTTTTTCGTCGGGAGACTCCGTGGGTTTTAGCTTTAGTGGAACTTCACCGAAATATGATGTCAAAAGATAATAGTAGTATCCCCGAAGGAAGAGGGCTTCACCTTTCATCGATTTTTTCTCAGGGGTGTCCAATACATCTTCGTTCATATATTCCAAAAGATAGTTGGATCTGCTGACTCCCTCATAAAGCACTTCCCAGAAACGCCCTATGTCAAGACTCCCGGCATCAAACTGCATCACGCGGATGTTGTTGATGGAAATGTTCTTGTAGAAGAACTCATCGCTGATCGCGAAAAATGAATACAGTCCCTTGCTATACATCCTTCCGTTCGGATCGATCAGACGGTTGTATACGCCGTTTAGCGCCTGTCTCTAATACACAACTGACG
>CAMYSW010000348.1:0-3443 GCA_947297425.1 uncultured Porphyromonadaceae bacterium | reverse complement strand
CATAGCCATCGGAATACCCTGACGGTCAGTAATAAATATGGCATTGGTTGTCAGCGCCGCTTTATGCGCTGCTCCACCGACTTCCTCTCCTCCGCGCCGTGCCACGGTATGGCTGCCGTCAAGGTCGGCACTGGAGAGGTCTATCATGTCGCGCTTGCGTCCAAGCAGCGATTCCTCTGGCCACGGAAAAACTCGGTTTTTCAAACCCGAAAACCGAGTTCTTCAAACAAATCGCTAATTTTGCACTTGCCAGTTGAACCTGCGTAGAAGTAATCCAGTTCTTTTCTCCAGACTGAATTGATGTAAGTTCGGCACGAATTCTATGTAGGTCTTTATAGAAGTCATCAATACATTCAGGCTTATAAAACATTGTACGATATACTTTTGAAATTATTGAGTGATATATGTAATATCTAATTCGACCTCATTGTCAAGGCCTTTACACTGGCGGGTGAAAAGCTGCCATGGCGTCGAGCCGAAGTATTTGCCGAGAATTTCAATGATTCGGTTTTGCTCGGCTGTGGTGCAGGGATGCTCTGGTGTGGCGTATAGCACGCAGATACATTCCTTTTTCTTGGCGGGGTTCAAATATTTCTTGCTGTTGTATAATGGGTTGAGCAACAGATCTGCGATGTAATCTATGCGTCCTGATTTTCCGTATGTCTTGGATTCATAGTATATGGTCTCTATGGATGATGACGACAGCACCAACTGCTTGAGTCGTTCGGACACTGAGCCGATTTTGGCTTCGAACAGATCGAGTTCCTTATGGAGTTCGCTATGCTGGAAGAGCTCGTCGCGCCTCTTTTTCATACGATACTTGCGTTTGCGCTTGCTACGGTTTTGCCTCTTGCCCCAAAGTTTTCCTTCGCCAAATACAAACCAGTCGTCAGCCTCAGCGGAAAAACAAAGGTCTTCAGACGTTGACATCATCTGTTGTTTTAATTCCCGGCGTATCTTTTTATCACGACAATAAGGCAGCGCAATCTTTATATCCAGACGTTTCGCCTGCAAAGCGTATTTGTCAGCCTCATGTTCCTCAAACAGTGCCCAGTCTATTTCGCCATAACGACCGAAGGGCGCGGAGCACCAAAGTATCTCGGCTGCCGCCTCTGCTGCAGTAACCGCTCCGTTGTCGGGGAGGACAACCTTCATTCCTACGATGTTGAAATACCGGTCGCCCTCGCACATGTAGGCATCTGAGTTGCCATCCGGATGGAATGTTATCGTGCCACCTTCGCCCGAAAACACGGTGTTAAGGATAATATCGTAATCCTCTTTATATCTCGATATGGGGAGAAGCGCATCAGGATATTTCTTCTTCATCGGCTCAATGATATCCTTGAGCTCCAATGATTGGAATAATTCTTTTACCGTCATAACAACCTCAGTGTATTTATACGTTTAACCGTGTGTTATTTATTAGTCCCACCAGTAGGTGAGGTTGTGGTCAAGGAATTTCCAAAGGATTTTGTAGGCTTTGGCACGGCGCAGTTCTGACAGCCGCAGTTCCATAAATTCGTCATCTTTGCCTATTTTATCGAAATCATACTGACTGAAAATACGTCCTATATATCGGGTGGCGTTGCGGGTGTTTACGTATATGCCCTCTATGTCATGGCCATCTGACGCGGCCAATTCAAACAGCCGACAGCAAAGCTCCATGCGCGATACATAATGCTGGCTGTTTACGAACCGGTCGGTAAAGCGATGATAGCCGATATGGAATTCAATCCGCTTACGGATAATGTCGAGAATATAGCTCCAGTCGATTGCTGAGTCATTGGCTACAGCGTCTTTCCAATAATGACAGGCCTTACGTTTCAGGCTCAGTTTTTTTCCGGGATTCTCTATGTAATTGCAAACAAATCCATCATCAAAACGCTGCTGGCAGTCTTTGTTGTAGCGTGTCTGAGTCCTGAAGTCGTAGAGCGTCGACCAGTATAGCAGATGAGCCGCGAGTTCAACGACTGTAGGCTTCTCAGTTTTGTCGAATATCACCTCGCGCCCTACAAGCCACTCAACCGGGTCGGGCGCTCCCGCAACATGAATCATACCCTCGAAGTCCCGCTCTATCTTCACGGATTTGTCGTAATGCGATTCATCTACCGACAGATTGCGGATTGTATAAAACAATGTCTTATACAATTTCCTGACGCTTTCCGGCTCGTCGTAACAGGTCTGAAGCGTGTGCTATACATCCTCAAACTCCGAGTTGATAAAGTATTCCTTGTAAATCATGCTGCAAATTTAATGTCCTAGACTGCCAAAAACTGTCAGCGTTGTTCTCAAAGTTCTTCTCCAGTAAAAATGTTGACTTCGGCATTACGAAATAAATCCTTGAAGGCCGTTTCGGGACTAACTTCAGCTAATGTATCATCCTTACCGTCTTCCACCCCGTAATCCTCATAGTCATAGTCTTCAAGCTCGAGATGGATTGAACACCATTTCTTATTATCGGAGAGCTTCAATTTTATGCCGTACATTAGAAAGTGTTCTCTGTATCTTTCATAGAATTCCTCGGCAGTTTTGATTCCTGCATCAGTTATGAGTTGGGTATAATAGGCGTGCCGGCGACGCATCAGTTCTAAGGTTTCCTTACGGTGCTGCGCCATGTAGTCTAGCAAAGGCGCAAATTTCTTCGCATTCTCATCGATAATTTGCTTCCTTCTTGCAGCAAGTTCCCGCTGTTCTTCGTCTGTAGTTTGATTCATATCTATGCTATTCTAAATTTTTGGACAAAGTTATCCCTATCGCCTGCCAAAAGCTGTCAGGTGATAACAAAAATGAAGGTATGTTTTTGAGAGTGTCTAAGCCTTCACTGCTGCGACCAACACCACCTTGCAGGAATCACCCAGAGATTCGTCAGAGGTGATACCCCACATAATATTGATGTCAGGATTGGTTTCTGACAGCGTGTCGGTGATTGATGACAACTCTGACATTTCGGGCTGCCTGTTGCCGAAGCGTAAATCAATCAGTAATTCTTCTACCTTGTCAACCTTGCAAGGTAGGGAGTTGACGGCTTCGTTAAAAGCTTTGCCAAGATTGGCGTTGACTCCTGATGTCACATGGTTTTCACCCTCGGCTGAAAGCACACGGACAATATCATCCTTGTCAAGGGTGATTATGCCCTCCGACTCAATGATGCGGTCGAGTTCCTTGATGTCGCCATGAACGGGATAACCGTTCCAGATTGAGATTTCGTTGTTCATTGGATTATGCTTTGGAAATAAGAATTTCGATTGCCTTTTGTGCATCGGCATCCGTGATGCCAACAATGGGATTTGTCTCGACATAGCGGTCGTGCTGAGCCGGGGAAAAGTCGTCGAGGTCGTCGATTATCACGTAATCGGGGCATCCGTGCTTGTCGAGCCAACATTCGATATCCTCGCCGCGCGAGATGTATGTGGCTCCACAAGGGATTGTATCAATAATCTCGC